>JAEZRB010000050.1 GCA_023412975.1 Bacteroidota bacterium
ATAGTACCCTCATCCTCTTTGATATCACCCCAAACCAGGGCTACATATTGCCGCCTTACGGTATGATCAAAAAACTGACGGGCCAGCATACGCATGGCATGTTCGGTTTTGGCCAGGACCAACAGACCGCTCGTATTTTTGTCGATCCTGTGCACCAATCCGAATCTTGGCAAGACATCCTCAGAAAGTCCCGGATTTTTTCGTTGCAGGTACCAGGCTACGCCATTGAGTAAGGTTCCATTATAATTACCGCTGCCGGGATGTACTACCATGCCCACAGGCTTGTTGATCACCATTAATGAATCATCCTCGAAAACAATATTTAAAGGAATATTTTCCGGTACGATCTCCGATTCCTCCGGGTTGGAATCCGAATAAACAATGATCTCGTCATTTGGCTTCACTTTATAGTTTGGTCTGACCTCTTTGCCGTTTACGAGTACCATGCCGCTATTGATGGCACGCTGTAATTTGTTTCGAGTACCACGTTCGATCCTGCTGATCAGGAATTTATCAATACGCAAGGGTTCCTGTCCCTTATCGACGGTGAGATTGAATCGTTCGTACAATTCATCGTTGCTATCACTAAATTCCTGGTTTTCCAGTTCTGCTGCTTCGTTCATATCATTTTTTTAGCCGGTTACCTGTAATATCAGCCTGATGACTAATCCTGCAAAGTTGCGGTTTTCTACCTGTATCCTACAGTTAATGGAAGCCGAAAAGATAGCAGATACCTCGTAAATTTGCAATCCTATGCCTGGCAAACAACAAATCATTTTCAGGGACCTTGGTCAAATGGCTTACAAAGAAGCCTGGGATTACCAGGAGGGCCTGCTGATGGAAAATGTCAGGCGTAAAACCGAAGCGAGAAATCATCCACAACCTATTGAAGTTTTCCAGGAGAGAGCTGAAGGTGGAAATGAAGGCAACCAGGCCCGAGTGTCCGGGACCAACACCGTAACAAATCCAGACACCAGTCACTACCTGCTGTTCGTAGAGCATCCTCCGGTATACACCCTGGGTAAAAGCGGGAATATTGATAACGTCTTGCTAAGCGAGGAGAGCTTAAAGACAAGAGGAATTGATTTTTTCAGGACCAATCGCGGAGGGGATATCACTTTTCATGGACCGCAACAGATTGTGGGATATCCGATTCTTGATCTCGAGAAATTTTATACCGATATCGGGAAGTACCTGCGAAACCTTGAAGAAGCGATCATTCTGACCCTGAAGGAATATGGGATCGAGGCGGGCAGGTCGCAGGGGGAAACCGGCGTTTGGATCGATGCACAGGTAAAGGGACGTGAAAGAAAGATCTGTGCCATTGGTGTGCGAAGCAGCCGCTGGATCACTATGCATGGTTTCGCGCTGAATGTAAATACCGATCTCGACTATTTTAATTTTATCATTCCCTGCGGCATCCAGGACAAGCAGGTTACCTCTATCCGCAAAGAACTTGGCCGGGATGTTGATTTTGAAGACGCCAAGGAAAGACTGAAAAGAAATTTTGCAACGGTTTTTGAAGCCGAATTGGTTCAGGGTTGATTCAGTCAGACTGTTTCAATTAGAACTCTTTTGGAATATAGAACTTATTTTTTTCAAGCAGTTCCCCGTTTTCATAAAGTTCAAACTTAAACCAGCCTGCATGGTAGAAATTGGTTTTATCGATCTTGAAACTACGTTCCTTTACATCCTTTAATTCAAACAGCAGGTTATCGTCGGACGTGAAGAACTTAATATCATATTTTTTTTCTACTTCTTTGGGCAGAATGATGCGGACATACCCGTCTTTAAAGGTGAAAATTCTTTTCGAAGGAACATATAATTCCGCTTTGGGTCGTGAGTTGCCGGCTATTGGTCCAATGACCACGCTATCAGAAATGATCACAGGTGTATTGACACTAGGCAGTTGTGATTTGACGGCATCTCTTTTTACGACTGTATCGAGTACGGGTCTTTTAGCTTCACTAAAAAGGTAGGCTCCTTTTTCAAGCATGATATAAAGCCGGTAGAACATGCGATCGTTTTCCGCTTTTGTGTCCACATACCCATTCTCCGGTAGCGAAGGATCCGCCACAGTCAAAATTGTTTTGAAATTTTTTGTACTGTCAAAGGAACGCTGAATACTGATCTGCTTTACAGTTTCGAAACTGTTGACCCAGCCTATAACGATACGTTTGTTGCCAACATTTTTTAAGGAAAATTTTGGCAGCGTATCCTGTGCTGCCAGCTGTACGGAAAATGCTGAAATAAGGATTATAGAGAGTAGCAGGCAGAGTTTTTTCATACTTACAAACGTAAAAAAGATATGGATTTAGCCATCCATAAGCAACAAATATACCACACCAGGCCAAAAATTTTAAAACATTAACGTTCCGGCTGGAATCGACGTATTTCCCTGCAGCCCACCGCTATGTATAACCAGAATTTTACTCCCGGATGGGAAGTAGTTTTTCTTCAACAGGTCAGTAACCGCATAAAATAATTTCCCTGTGTAAACAAAATCTGAAGGAATATTTGTTTGCCGGTAAAAATCATTCATGAAGGCCAACAGGACCGGATCATATTTTGCATAGCCTCCCCAGGCATAGTCATGCGTAATTTGCCAGTTGTTATTAATAGAGCTACCAATAAGGTGCCGAACCGAATCTTCAAGGGCATAGTTGTTTTTTAAAACGCTGATTCCAGTTGCCTGTTGGGAGGTTTGAAGCCGGCTGATGATGCCGGCTAGCATGGTGGCGGTTCCCACGGCACAACAATAATGTGTATAGTCGGTGTCACAATAATCAAGGATGGTGGCAGCACCTTTAGCGCCATTTGGGCCATATCCACCTTCGTTTACAGTTAAAAAATTATCATCGGCTTTTACTGCTATTCGCTTATCGCGGTAGTCACTTCGTGAAATAAATTCAAGACGCATACCATACGCCAAAGCCTGCTTTAATGTAGATGAGAGTTGTGTCGGTTGCTCGCCTCGTATTATTCCAATTGATTGTAAACTGGCAGAAGCGCAGGCAGCTGCCGTAGCGAGGATATGATTTGACCAGGCTCCGCCAAATGTTCGGATGCCATGTTTATGCAGCGTTTTTGCTTCTTCAATATAATACCGGAGTTTGAACCATTTGTTGCCGGAAATAACCGGGCTTATTTTGTCAAGTCGTAAAACATGGACTTCCGATTTGTAATTAAAGTATGCAGATATTTCATCAATCGTTATATTGTCAAGAGCTAAACCGGGAAGCATAAAATTGCTGGTATTGGTGGCGAATTTAGTTTATTTTCGCCCCTGAAAAATTTAAAGGGATATGCAACCTACATTGGTAATATTAGCGGCCGGCATGGCTTCAAGGTATGGCAGTATGAAACAGATCCAAAGTTTTGGCCCCGGTGGAGAAACCATCATGGATTATTCAATCTACGACGCTATTCGAAGTGGTTTTGGTAAAGTTGTATTTATCATTCGCCGTGAGTTTGCCAACGATTTCAAAGAAATTTTTGAGCCCAAGTTGAAAGATCGGATACAGGTCGAGTATGCTTACCAGGATATGGAGGCCTTTACCGAAGGTTACCAGTATCCTGCATATAGAAGCAAACCGTGGGGTACATCTCACGCTGTGCTATGTGCCATGAATGTGGTGAATGAACCTTTCGCAGTAATAAATGCGGACGATTTTTATGGATCCAACGCGTTCCAGATGGCAGCCGACTTCCTGGTGAACGATTGTAGTGAGAAAAATTATGCGATCGTCGGTTACGACCTGCTTAAAACCTTATCTGATTATGGTACGGTTAATCGTGGAGTATGCACACTTGATGAATCGGGCAACCTCGCGGGTATTACTGAGCGCATCAATATTTCAAAAAAAGGTGATCGTATCGTCTGCGAAGATGGCCTGGCGCCTGAGGAATTACCGCTGGATACAAAAGTATCGATGAACTTCTGGTGCTTCGATCCTTCCTATTTTAGTTATACGCAGAAACTGTTTCGCGAGTTTTTACAACAGCATGGTCAGGAGTTGAAATCAGAATTCTTTATACCGATCGTCGCCGATCAGTTTATCAAAGAAGGCGGCAGGGTCGAAATTATTCCCACAACTTCATCCTGGTTTGGTGTTACCTACAAAGAGGATGCGCCCTTCGTGGAAAACAGTCTTCGTGATCTGATCAAAAAAGGAGAGTACCCTGAGCGACTCTGGGTTAAGAACTAATAAGAAAGCCACCCATCATCAACGGGTGGCTTTTATTTTATGAAAACAGATTTGTTCTAATTCACCTTTACCATAAACACGTATTCCTCTACTTTCTTAACCTGCTGCGTGCGATCCAATCCAACCAGCGTAGACCTTGAAGTAGGAAGTTTAACACGATGGAAACTGGTGTCCTTTTTCAGTTCGGTGAGCGCTTTGTAAATATGCTTTGCCTGTAGGGCGAACACAACCCCTTCAGCTGCTGTCTCGCGGGTGCTTAAAATTCCTACGATCTCGCCCTGGTCATTCAATACGGGACCACCGCTATTACCGGGGTTGGCGGGAATTGAGATCTGGCAGCTGAGTGTATCGCCATTAAAACCGGTTTTTGCGCTCAGGTATCCTTGTCCATACACGATCTCATCACGTGGATAGCCGAGAGTAAAGATCGGTGAAGCAAGATCAGCTGCGGTTCTGCTGATTGTGTAGGGGATCGGCGACAGCGCTCTATAGTTCGAGTCTTCAATTTTCAGGATCGCCAGGTCTTTTTCAGTATCTAGTAAAACCACCACCGCATTAAAGCTGGCACCTGATTTATTCTGCACCGCTATATTGCGCGCATTCTTCACGACATGTGCATTGGTGACCAGTAAACCTTTTACATCGATCAGGAAACCGGTACCGCCGGATTTGTAAGGGATACTTGGTTCAACCGTAATTTGGCTTTTCAGGTTATTCACCTCGTTTTTCTGGATGCGCTGATCACGTTTTACCATTTGCAGGTCGCGACTCAGGTCCTGGATTTTCTTGTTATCCGGTTTGGGTGAAATAGACCAAACCAGTGAACTGATGGTAAGTGCAGTGACGCCGGCAATGGAGGCAGCAATACCTGCTACACGTTTGTACTTATTCCATAGATAAACCACCCGGGCCTTGCCTTTTAACCTGTCAGCATTGATCTTGCCTTGCTCGGCCAGGTCGGTATGTACTTCCTGAAGGGTAGAATGGAATTTTTTCCATTCTCCAAAACGATTCATTTGCTGGAGGAAAAGGGTGTGTTCAACAACGAGTTGATCTACTTCGCCGTTAGTTTTGCGCAGGTTTTCAAAATGCAACCTTTCATCCGGGTTCATCTCACCCCGGATATATCTCTCCACAGCGTCAAGGATCATTATGTCTTTATTCTCATTCATCCGCGGTTCCATTTTTATAATGCGTGAAAAATATCTTTTTTAGCCTCATCAGGCACTTGTATTTCTGGGTTTTGGCATTTTCTGCGTTGGTGTATCCAAAACTTGCCGCAATTTCCTGCATATTCTGTTTTTGCAGGTAAAATGCTTCCAGCAGGCTTTTACAAGGCTCCCCCAGGCTCATGATCGCTTTTCCCATCATTTCAAACTCTGCATCACGCCGGGCATGCTCGCTGATATCTTCCTCAACGGGTACAGCTGCTTCAGCACCACTCAACTCTCCATTATACCGGTTGGCCTGCTGTAATCGCTTGAGCCACAATCGCCTGGATAC
>JAEZRB010000140.1 GCA_023412975.1 Bacteroidota bacterium
GTTCCACCGCGATTGTATCCAACAGATTCGCCCGCATTCACTTTCCTGATCTGGGCGATGGTTGTCCGTAGCGTGGCAACGGGTTGTAACAACTCTTGGTGTTGTTTGGAACTATCGACACCATACATCCCGATACCCAGTCGCACCATATCCAGCTGAAGTTCGGGCAGACGAAATATCGCGGCGGAGTTGGCAATATGCCGCAAAAAAGGCTGATCCAAATTTTGCTGCAGCATATCGGCGTGTTGAATAAATGATTTGAATTGCTGCCGCGTGAATGCATCCTGCGCCGGGTCTTCGCTAGCCGACAAATGGGTAAATACAGATTGTACTTTCAGGGTTTGGGATGATGATAAATATTTTGCCAGCTTATCCACCTCGCTCAACGCAAAGCCCAGCCTGTTCATACCGGTTTCAAGTTCTATATGTATAGGATACTGTTGTATTCCCTCCCCTTTCAAAAAAGTATCAAAAGCCTCTAGCATCCCGAAAGAAAAAATATCTGGTTCGAGATGATACTCAACAATGGAATCAAAAGCGGCCTCGTCAGGATTCATTAACATAATCGGTATTGTAACACCCGATTTCCTGAGCTCGACACCTTCATCCGCATAAGCCACACCCAGGTAATCCACTTTATGATATTGTAAGATACCCGCGATCTCCGCACCGCCACTACCATAAGCAAAAGCCTTCACCATCGCCATGACCCGGGTGGATGGTTTTAGCTGTTGCTGGTACACTTTTACATTGTGTACTATCGCATTCAGGTTGATCTCAAGCACCGTCTGGTGAGCTTTTTGTTCCAGTTGCTGCACGATCTGTTCAAAACCAAAAACCCGGGCGCCTTTTATAAGGATTAGTTCATCCCTGAATTGCGTTGATCGAAACTTCCGTAAAAAATCATCTGTCGACTCATGCAGTTCAACGACGGTTTCCGTGATGGGAGATGACGCCAAAGCACGCCATGATGCAGAGATATTTGGTCCAATAGCAATCACACGTTTAACCTCGTGTTTTTTCAACCGCTCAATAATATAAGTGTATAACTGATCATAGCTTCGTGCGCTTTGCAAAAGATCTGATAGAATCACCGTTCTTTTCAGATCGCCTGCCTGTTGATCGAGAAAATCAAGTGCGATCTCCAGCGAATTGATATCAGCGCTATAACTATCATTAATGATCACGCAATGGTTGATCCCCTTTTTTAACTCAAGCCGCATGTTTACCGGCTGCAATCCTTCCATTCTTTTTGCGATCGATTCCTGGTCTACTCCAAGTTGCAGGAGGACCAGGTAGCAGGTAATCGCATTTTGAATGGACGCATCATCGGTAAAAGGGATGTTGAATTGCTTTTCCGCAGCGCCACTACAAACCGTGATGGAAGTATGACCGGATTTTTTTTCAAGATGCTTGACTAGAAGGTCATTGTCGGGTGAACGGCCCCAGGTAATGACCAGGGGACTGCTATCAGACTTTGCCGGCTCCAGTTTGTACGAAGCAAGATCCTCATCTCGTCCAATGATCAACTGGCAGTTAGAAAAGAGTTTTAATTTCTCTTCCAGTTTTTGTTGTTCAGACTGAAATCCCTCACTATGTGCTTCACCGATATTGGTCAACACACCAATGGTGGGTTGTATGATCCTCTCCAGGTTCTCCATTTCACCCGGCCGCGAAATACCCGCTTCGAAGATGCCCAGCGAATATTGTTCATCCATCTGCCAAATGCTGAGTGGCACACCGATCTGGGAATTATAACTTCTGGGGCTGCGCACTACCTGGTAATCCTCATGCAACAACTGGTATAGCCATTCTTTGACGATCGTCTTGCCATTGCTGCCAGTGATACCGATCAAAGGGAAATCAAAACGACGCCGATGATGTGCCGCCAGTTTTTGTAAAGCCGCCAGCGTATCGGGCACGACCAGGAATATTGCATCCTCATTGAACTTTGCCGGGCTTTCACTCACCACGAAGCAACGCACACCTTTTTTATGAAGCTCAGGTATGAACTGGTGCCCATCACGGCGGGGACCTTTTAATGCAAAGAAAATGGAACTCGCCGGCGAATAAAGCTTGCGGCTGTCCAGGACGATATGACTGATGAAAACATTTTCCCCTTCCTTTATGGAAGCGCCGATGATAGATGCGATATCGCGTAATGAATAGTCCACGTAGCGTCAATAGATCGATTTTTCATTCTCGTCGGTGTCGGGTGGAAGTCCTTTTTTATTAATAAATATAGAATAGAAAATAGAACCGGCAATACAAACTACGATCACTCCCAGCGACATGAACACCTGTGTTGTCTTATCCATGATCTGTGCGATCCAGTTTTCCGCCAGCATTTTGACACCGATAAACACCAATACGATCGCAATACCCTGTTGCAGGAAATCAAACTTGCTGACCGCGCCACGCAACAGGAAAAACAGGGAACGAAGACCCAGTACAGCAAAAATATTAGACGTATAGATGATCAGCTTATCACGCGAGATCCCCATCACTGCAGGAATCGAATCCACGGCAAACACAACATCAATACCTGCCAGCATGATCACCACCACAAATAAAGTGGTATAAACAGGCCGGCCATTCTCGCGGATGACATACTTGCCCCCACCGTCATGTGGCGTCAGGGGCAGAAATCTTTTGAGAAATTTATAAATACGGCTTTTATGCGGATCAAATTCTTCTTCATGCGTGGCGGTGAACATCTTGATCCCGGTATAGACAAGAAAAACACCGAAGATGTAAAGTATCCAGTGGAATTTGTCAACCAGCGCCACGCCCACGGTGATAAAGATGATCCGAAAAATGATCGCCATCAATACACCCAGGAATAAAACCCGGCCGTAAAATTTTTCTTTTACGCCAAAGGATGAGAAAATAAGTATAAAGACAAAGATATTATCGATACTCAGGCTTTTTTCCATCAGGTATGCGCTGATGTATTCGATCGCCGAGTCCTGGCCCTGCTCATACCAGACAAAAATACCAAAGGCAAGCCCAAGAGCAATCCAGAAAATGCTGGTCCACAAAGCATTTTTAAGGGAAATGGTGGCATTCTTTTTTGTGAATACCCCAAGATCAATAACGATTGCCAATATCAATACAATGCCGAAAACGAGATACGTAATCTGATCTGCTGTCATATTCTCTGGAAATGAAGTGCAAAGGTAACGGAATTGCGGATGGGGTTTGGGGACATGAGGGATTTGGGATTGGGAATTAGGGATTTGGAATCATTGCTGTCCGGAATAACATTTAAAAGTGTTATAGAAGCCAGGACTAGCACGACTTTTATGGATTTTCCTCTTATAGAGGCTTTGCCTTATTTCCGGGAATCTCCCAATGGTGATGAGACGCTACGGGTACAACGAGGTGTATAGCCATTTTGTTTCATGACCTGCTTTCCATAGCAGGTTTTTTTTGGAACACATAGGAACAATAGAAGCATAGTTAACATAGTGGATTACTATAATGAATTACTATGTTTTCTCTGTCCCTATGTCCCTATTGCGATTCAATGGGGTCTTGAACCAAAGTGATCAAAATATAAATAGTAGGTTTTTGAGGCCGGAATTCCCCGGACAGCAATGATTGGGAATTAAGGATTGGGAATTAGGAGTGTCTGCTAAGTCAATATTGCTACTGTTTTATGGGAAAGTCAAGGTTGTCTTATATAAAATAGCTACCCCTCCGTGTATTCGTGTTTCCTCCGTGCCCTCCGTGTCCAAAACTCTACGATTAGATTACTCTACCCCGTATACTTTCTTTTCCTCAACTGCTGGTAAACAAACCCCGCCAGGATGACCAGCAACACTGGTAATCCAATATTGATAAACTGCCAGAAACCCCGGTTCTCTTTCACTTTCTGGGAGTCGAGTAAACGAAGTACAATGTCTTTATTACGGGTTTCAATGATAGCAGGATCATTCACAAGGTATTCAATACAATTCAACAGAAACTCACGATTTGCCACGGGTATGAACAGCCTTCCATATTCAGATTGCTTTTGATACTCGCCATAGGTATATCGGTTCCAGCCCATCGGCAGCGGAACGATCTGTCCGCCCGGGCCTCCGTCCGGAATATATTGGTTCAAAACCATATCCCCGTCAGCAACTACAATCATCTTGTTGTCGCCCGACTGTGCCAAAAACTGGCTTCCACTTTGGGCAAGACTGTCGATCTGCGCTTTTGATGCCCGGTTTTTAAACAAAGATGTAAATTTCCCTTCCAGCAACATGGCTACCGGGATCGCATTTTGTTTGAACTTCTCGTCCTGGGGTACATTCTTATTTTCATTCAGGCTGATCAGCGCCGGCGTGCTAATGGTCCTTGAGTTGGGAGAACTCACCAGTAAGGCCGTCTTCTTTACACCTTCCACCTTTATTGTATCTATAGAATTCACAAACTGACCAGCTACATAGCCGAGATTCTTCGTCAGCATTTGTCCTGCAGCCGGTGTAAGCAACGGATAATAATTCCAGTGCAGAAATTCATATTGGGGATTTTCGGCCGACCCACCTACAACAAATGGTATCATATCACATTGCAGATCCATCACCAGGTCGGTATTGATACGAAGTCCGTACCGAAAGAAAAGATCGGTCAGGTTTAAATTTCTGTCATATGCAATCGTCTCGGACTGGAATGCGAGGCTATCCTGTTCGGCTATCAGGTTATCGATAAAGCAAAGCAGGCGGCCGCCATTCATGACAAACTGGTCGATCTTAAACTTTTCGTCTTCGGTAAACGTGGCGGACGGTTTCACGATCATCAACACATCAATATCGCGCGGAATAGCGCCCGCTTTTTTCAGGTCGATAGTTCCAAACTGGTAATCGGTGCTGAGTATTTGTGTAATATCATAAGGCCGGCTGTCGGTAGGCTCGCCATTACCTGTGCTATAAGCAATACCCGGTTTACGGTCTTTCGAGATCTTATCGAGCGCCTTGGCAAACTGGTACTCCATCAAAGCTTCCGCGCTGTTGATCTCTTCCTGCGAAATCCTGCTGCTTGCGCCTGGGTATAGGTTCACCAGTGACTGCTTGTCTTTATAATGAATAAGTGCAACCGGAAATATGATATTGCTGCTTTCGCCTGCTTTTTTCTGTACAGTGAGATTGATGGGTACAGCGCCTAAGGCTACCAGCGAGTCACCATAACTAAGTTCCGCATCGGGCATCTTATCCTCCGGCGAAATAAACCGGTAATGAATACGGGAACCGTTCCTGTCTTTCAACAATTGCAAAAAATCTTCGGTGCTGCCAGCAAGTTTTCTGAATCCCGCAGGAAATTCACCTTTCAGAAAAACATCAATTTGTACATCATCATCAAGGTTGAGAACAAGGTCACGTGTCGCCCTGCTCAGTGTATACCGCTTTTCGCGTGTAAGATCGAAGCGGGTGTACACCAGGGAAGACAATATATTAATCGCTACCAGGATAGTGATCAATCCAAGAAGACCAAACTTCGAAGCAAGTAGTTTATCCAGAATATTCTTCATCCTACCGATTAATTAAATTTCGATTGGTAATCGTCAGCAATAAAAAAACCAGGCTCAGGAAATAAACAATATCACGGGAATCGATCACACCTCGACTGATACTGCGATAATGAAAATCGATGCCCAGCATTTCAATATAATAATCCGCCCCGCCTTCAAACACTGGCAGCTGGCTGATCGCGTTGAAGCCATAATACAACAGTACACAACCGATCAGGCTTGTAATAAAAGCTACAACGGCATTGCTGGTAAAACTACTTGCCGCAATGCCAATAGCAGTAAACACAGCTGCGAGAAAAAACAAACCGATATAGGCACCTATGGTGGCGCCGGTGTCAATACCTTCTCCGGCCGCGAGTGCCTGCACTGAAAAAAAGTAAACGATAGTTGGTAACAATGCGATCAGCACAACCACGAGGCTGCCAAGGTATTTACCAAAGGTGATCTGCCAGCGGGTGAGCGGCCTGGTTTGTAGTATTTCAAATGTGCCCACGCGAAATTCATCTGCAAAACTCCGCATGGTAATAGCCGGTATCAATAACAAAAGGATCCAGGGCGCAAGCTGAAAAAAAAGGTCAAGGGTGGCATATCCGAAATCAAGGATATTGTCCTTGAACATGAAAAGCATCAGGCCATTGGCCAGTAGAAAAACCACGATCGCGATATAGCCGGTAAGACTGCTGAAGAATTGGCGGAGTTCTTTTTTACAGATTGACCACATTTGTGCAAAATAAGGCAAAAAGGACTAATGCAGTGGTGTACTGAATAATGTGATTAGGATTTTGGAATCATTATTGTCCGGGGAACTCTGGAGTACTATAAACCACGGCGGGCACGGTGAGCACAGCGAAAGCCGTTTTGATGATAAAATCTGCTACGTAGAACAGGACCTGATGCGAATACTTCGCTGTGTTCGCAGTGTGCGCTGTGGTATCCTGACCATCGATACATTTAAACTACGGCCAGCAAAAGTAAGAGTCTCCAGGAAA
>JAEZRB010000165.1 GCA_023412975.1 Bacteroidota bacterium
ATAGGGATACTTTTTTTCATCGGTGTCCATGGATGCCGGAACTCCCGTTCCGGCCAGCAAGAACGGAACGGAGTTCCGTTTTACCAGCTATCCGGGCCGCTCACTTAACTCTTAGCGTTAAGATGACTTAATTTGGGATTTGGATCTAGACTTGTTGAAACTCGATGTTTGATGGAATCGAAAAGTTGTTCTCTTAGTTCATAGGGATACTTTTTTTCATCGGTGTCCATGGATGCCGGAACTCCCGTTCCGGCCAGCAAGAACGGAACGGAGTTCCGTTTTACCAGCTATCCGGGCCGCTCACTTAACCCTTAGCGTTAAGATGACTTAATTTGGAATTTGGGTCGAGACTTGTTGAAACTCGATGTTTAATGACATCGAAAAGATGTTCTCTTAGTTCATAGGGATACCCCACCTTATTCCAAATTCCCAACCATTGCTGTCCGGAATAAAATCTTGGATAGTTGTCAGAACCTTTGACCCGCGCCGCATCTATGACTTTTACATTTACAGGGGCTTTGCTTAATTTTTCCTGGAGACTCTTAGTTTTGCTGGCCGTAGTTGAAATGTATCGATGTGTCAGGATACCACAGCGCACACTGCGGACACAGCGAAGTATTCGCATCAGGTCCTGTTCTACGAAGCAGATTTTATCACGAAAACGGCTTTCGCTGTGCTCACCGTGCCCGCCGTGGTTTATAGTACTCCAGAGTTCCCCGGACAATAATGATTCCCAACTACAAATTCCCCAGCACAAACACTCGTTATCATTCATCATTTATTGTCCCTCCTGGTTTATCTTTGCCATCCATTAAAAAATACCGCAACGCTGATGTCACAACACCCGGAAACAAAGGCTATCCGTCTTCAGACTGAACAAACCAACCAGAGAGAACACGCTACACCGATTTTTCTTACCAGCAGTTTCACCTATGATTCAGCAGAAGAGATGGGCGCTGCTTTTGCGGATGATACACTTGATGTAAATATTTACTCGCGGTTTTCAAATCCAACTGTTGATGAATTTATAACTAAGATCGCTGCACTCGAATACGCAGAAGATGGTGTAGCTACCGGTACAGGAATGGCTGCTATATTTTCAACGTTCATGACTTTCCTGAACCAGGGGGATCATATTATTTCCGCGTCGGCGATATTTGGATCCACACATTCTATTCTTACAAAGTATTTACCTAAATGGGGTATCGGGCATTCTTATTTCGATATGACCAACCCCGCAGGTATCGAAGCGCTGATCCGGCCTACTACTAAAATGCTATATGTAGAAACGCCCTCCAACCCGGGATTAGATATCATCGATATTCAGAGCGTGGCAGACCTGTGTAAGAAGCATAATATCTTATTTGTGGTTGATAATTGTTTTGCCACACCAGCCGTGCAACAACCCATTCGATTTGGCGCCGACCTGGTCCTGCATTCAGCTACCAAGTTTATTGACGGGCAGGGACGTGTATTAGGCGGGGTTGTAGTGGGAAAAGCCGATCTGATCAAGCAGCTTTATTTATTTATTCGTAATACCGGGCCTTCGCTAAGTCCATTCAATGCCTGGGTGCTTACCAAAAGCCTGGAAACCTTGTTTGTTCGCATGGAAAAACATGCAGCAAATGCGTTGTATCTCGCCAATGCATTAAAAGACCATCCGGCACTCAGCCAGGTGAAATACCCTTTTCTTCCCGATCATCCCCAATATGAAATTGCCAAAAAGCAAATGTCGAATGGAGGCGGTATGCTAACGTTTGAAATAAAAAGCGGGGTAGAAGGCGGCCGTAAATTTCTGAATGCGCTTCAGATGTTGTCGATGACCAATAACCTGGGCGATTCAAGGAGCATCGCTTCACACCCGGCTTCAACAACACATTCCAAACTCACCGACGAAGAAAGAGCGGCGGTAGGGATTACACCGGGACTTATTCGTATTTCGGTTGGCCTGGAACATCCTGATGATATCCTGAATGATATTTTACAGGCGCTGGAGAAGTGCTAGCGCTAAAATATCTGCGCGTATAGAAAATGGACGACTTCGATGGCGATCAGGATTATGATGATCCACTCGAGAACCACACCTGTACGGTATTGTAACAGGTCACGGAATAATTCCAGGTTTTCTTTTACGATCTCCAGGCTTTCCGTTACGCCGCGAAATCTTTCCGTGAGATCGAAATTCCTTTTCAGTTCAGTATGTAATTTGTCGAGGCGCTCATCTTCCCATGTTTCCGGCGGCGAATCAAAAATGTAGAGATGTTGAGATATCCTGTTTTTAAGGATCAGTGTTTTGCCAATATATTTTTTCAGATTTGATCCGGAGATGGACAGCCTGCCTTTTCGCTCCAACAGCTGGGTATGGAAGTTGGTGTCCTCCAAAAGCGAAAACGCCTGCTGAGAATAAAAATCAAGCGCTACGGACTGTGCCAGTGTAAGCATGATCATACGCAGTACCCGCGGATCTTCATCCACGATCTCGATCTTGTTATGACTTATCTTTTTCTCCGGCGCGTTGGTCTCTACTTCGAATTCATCAGTAAGTGGTTTGAAAAAGCGATTCCTGCAAAACGGTTCCACCTGGTTGAGCAGGATATCCACCGCTTTGTTTTCATAATTGAGAAAACTCAACACGCCGTACCTGAAGACAGACAGGTACCTGTTATCCTCCATCTGGTAGAATAGTTCGTCGGCATCGCTGAATACCGGTTTGGCATTGAAGTTTTCCTTCAGGCTTTTTAAGTCGATACTATCGGCCACCTGGTAGGAAACAACATTGTATTTCATTTTTTCAATTTAGTCAATTGCTGCAGGGTAGCTTTCAGATCTTTTGGAAGATCTGCCTGCAGTTCCATTTTTTCATGGTTGGGTTTGGTGAAACACAGCCGGTAGGCATGCAGGGCAAGACGGGCCAGGATAGGTCGCTCTTCCAGGTCATTTTTCGAAAGTTTGAACTTTGGTTTAAGCGACGAAAGTAATACCGGTTTCCCATCACCATACAGCGCATCTGCTACGATAGGGTGACCAAGATTTTTCATATGTACCCTGATCTGGTGGGTGCGACCGGTATGTATGCGGAATTGCACCCATGAATAATTTCCAAACTTTTCCAGTACCTCATAGTCTGTAACAGCAGGTTTTCCACGCCGGTTGATGACCATGGTGCCGCGAGTAACCATATTTTCCGCAATTGGAAGATTGATGGTGCCACTGTCATTGGCAGGCTGGCCCATCACCAGTCCCACATATATCTTACTAATTGTACTTTTTTCTTCATCAGCGTTCTTCGTGGCAAACTGCATCGAAAGGTGCCGGTGTGCATTTTCATTTTTTGCGAAAATGATCAGGCCACTGGTGTCCTTATCGAGGCGATGGACAGTATAAATATTTTCCCTGGAGGCTTGTAGCAAAGATTTCAAGGATTCTTCTTTGCCTGCCCGGTCGGGTATCGACAACAGGCCTGAGGGCTTATTGATAGCAATCAAATCCTCGTCTTCATAAACGATCAAATCCGAAATTTTCATCGCTCCCTATCTGCCTTTTTTAAAATGTTTGAGATCGCGGACTTCTTTTTCGGTGAGGAATCTCCACTTACCCCGTTCAATATTTTTCTTGGTAAGCCCCGCGAATATCACGCGGTCGAGATTTTTCACATCATAACCCAGGGATTCGAATATCCGTCTCACGATTCGGTTGCGGCCGCTATGGATCTCTACTCCGAGTTGGGTCTTGTCCTTAATATCAGCGTAGGCCAGCGCGTCTACATTTGCCGGACCATCTTCCAGCACAAGCCCACTCAGAATCTGTTCAAAATCTTTTTTCTCCAGTGGCTTGTTTAGCGTGACATGATACACTTTTTTTACCTGGTTGCTGGGGTGGGTAAGTTTTTGTGATAGCTCACCGTCATTAGTCAATAATAAAACACCCGAGGTATTCCTGTCGAGACGGCCAACGGGGTAAATTCTTTCCGTTGTTGCCCTGCGCGTTAAATCGAGTACGGTTTTCCTACCCTGTGGATCGTCGGTAGTTGTGATATAATCTTTTGGTTTGTTGAGCAGGATATAAACCAGGTTTTTGGCGAGGAAGACTTTTTTCCCATTCACCTTGATATTGTCCGAAGCCGAAACTTTATGACCCGGTTCCGTGATAACCACATTGTTGACTTTTACTTTGCCCTGCTTCACTATTTCAGCCGCTTCCCTTCTGGCCGCAATGCCGCTGTGGGCGAGGAATTTGTTGAGGGGCATGAGGCTGGATGCTGGATGCTGGATGTTGGATGTTGGATGCTGGATGCTGGACGTTTGGGATGGGCGCTTTGTTAATTGTGGCTTTTGGCCGGGGGCGGGAGACTTGCCGCGGGTGCTTTGCTCCTTTCTTTTTTGCTCAAAGTATTCTTCCCTTTCCTTTTTGATCTTTCGTTTTTCCTGCTTGAATTGTTCTTTTATTGCAGCGTTGCTTTTCTTTTTGGCGAATTTGTCGAAATAGCCAGATTTCTTTTGCATAATGTAGTTGCTGTTTTACAACAGTAGATTGATGAGGGGCAAAGATAGTCAAAAGGGTTTGTAAGGGAGGAGGAGCTGTTGTACTCCTAATT
>JAEZRB010000018.1 GCA_023412975.1 Bacteroidota bacterium
CGCGTTATCATTTTTTGAAATATGTCAAGCTATATTCGCTGCAAAAGAATAAAACAGAAATTCCGCGAGCAGTAAGTTTAAATATTCAACCCGCCACAAACGCTGAGCGTCTGACCCGTGATGTAGGCGCCCATGTCTGACGCGAGGAACAGGCAGCTGTTTGCGATTTCTTCAGCACTGGCAAACCGGCCGAGGGGTATACCGGCTTTGTATTTTTCACCCGCGTCACCTTCTTTGAGATAACTGGTCATGTCGGTTTCAACAAATCCCGGTGCAATGGCATTGCAACGTATGTTGCGGCTACCCAATTCTTTTGCTACACTTTTAGTAAAGCCAATGATCCCGGCCTTACTGGCTGCATAGCTGCTTTGACCCGCATTGCCCATTTCACCGATTACCGAGCTCATATTTATGATCGCGCCGTTGCGTGATTTCATCATGGGTTTGATCACCTGCTTAGTCATATAAAACACACTATTAAGGTTCACCCTGATCACTTCATCCCATTGTTCGGCATTCATACGCAACAGCAGGTTATCTTTTGATATGCCGGCGTTATTTACGCAGATGTCAACTGTTCCGAATTCTTTAAGTACATCATTTACAAAAGCTTCACATTGGGCAAAATCGCCCGCATTGCTTTTATAACTTTTGGCTTTTACTCCTAACGCTTTTAATTTTTCTTCCAGGGCTGCAGCTTTTTCAGCACTGCCGTCACTTACATAGGTAAATGCAATATGCGCACCGTGTTCAGCAAATTTTAAAGCGATGGCTTCTCCAATTCCGCGGGCAGCACCGGTAACGATAGCAACTTTATTGTCTAATAATTTCATATCTCGTGTTTAGATTGTTGGCAAAAGAACTGAATTATTGCATTGAAAGAATTTCTTCGAGGTACTTTCTTTCATTATTTAGTCTCGGTACTTTATGCTGGCCACCCAGTTTACCTTTCAGGTTGAGCCAGGCGTTGAAGGTTCCTTTTCGCAACGAATGAAGTACGGGCAAACGCAGGGCAATATCCTTATGTCGCTTTGCTTCATAATCGCTATTGATATTTTTCAGGGCTGCGTCCAGTTCGCGGGTAAATCTTTCCAGGCTATCCGGTTCTTTTTCAAATTCCACCAGCCATTCATGTGCCCCATTCGAGGAATCCGAAAAATACACAGGCGCAGCTGTATAGTCGTTCACGATGGCGCCCGTTAATTCGCAGGCTATGGCAATAGCCTTATCTGAGTTGTCAACGATCACCTCTTCACCAAAGGCGTTGATATAATGTTTCAATCTCCCGGACACCTTGACACGGAAAGGCTCCAGCGAGGTAAACTGCAGGGTATCGCCCACGATATACCTCCACAAGCCTCCATTGGTGCTAATGACAAGGGCATAGTTTTTCCCTTTTTCCACGTCCTGCAGGCTCACGGTTTGAGGATGTTTTTTCCCATACTCCGTTACAGGCATAAACTCCATGAAAATGCCGTGATCGGTAAACAGGAGCATTCCATCATCGCCCGGATTTTCCTGTGCCGCGAAAAAGCCTTCGCTGGCGTTGTACATTTCGAGGTAATTTATAGGTCTGCCAATCAGTTTTTGAAACTGCTCCCGGTATGGTGTGAAGGACACACCACCGTGCATGTACAGCTCCAGGGAGGGCCATACCTCCGAGATATTTTTCTTACCGGTGATCTCGAGTATACGTTTGAACAATACCAGGGTCCAGGTCGGTACTCCTGAAATGGATGTTACATTCTCCTTGATCGTGCTATTCGCCAGCTTTTCTATTTTACTTTCCCATTCATCCATCAGCGCAATACTGAGGTCGGGGGTGCGAAGCCAGTGCCCCCAGAACGGCGTGTTTTGAAGCAATACTGCGCTCAGGTCCCCATATTGCGCGTCTGTATTCATGGGATTGATGTTGTGACTACCACCTAACACCAATCCCTTGCCGGTAAGCAACGCTGACTCGGGGTTATAATTATAATATAGTGTCAACACATCCTTGGCGCCTTTGAAATGACAGTCTTCCAGGCTCTCTTCGCTTATGGGGATGAATTTACTTTTGTCGCTGGTAGTGCCACTGCTTTTTGCAAACCAGTAAATAGGAGTATTCCACAGAATATTCTGTTCGCCTTTCATGATCCGTTCAATATAGGGCTTCAGGTCCTCGTATTCATGTACGGGGACCGCCTGCTTGAAGGCTCTTACATTAAATAATTCATGGAAGTTGTATTTGCGTCCAAACTCAGTGTATTGCGCCGAAGTGACCAGGTCCTGTAATACCTCCCGCTGAGCGTCCAGGGGGTTATTTTTCCAGGCCTCGATGCGCCAAAACCGCATTCGGGCCAACGATGATATGGCGGGACTGAGCAGGCTCATGACCGGCAAGATAAAGAGAAATTGGGTTAAATAACCCCGCGCTCGCCCCTCGCTTCCTCGTGCAGGTAGTCTTTCCTTTTCAATTCAAAATTCCTGCCCAGGTACAATTTTCTTACCTGCTCATCGGCGGCCAGTTCTTCAGCTGTACCATGTTTGAATATCTTTCCGTCGATCAAAAGGTAGGCACGATCGCAGATAGAAAGGGTTTCTGTTACGTTGTGATCGGTAATGAGGATACCGATGTTCTTGTATTTCAATTTGGCCACAATAGCCTGGATATCTTCCACTGCAATCGGGTCGATCCCGGCGAAGGGTTCATCCAGTAAAATAAACCGTGGATCCACAGCCAGGGCGCGGGCGATTTCAGTACGCCTTCTTTCACCACCACTTAATACATCGCCATGACTTTTGCGAACATGATGCAACCTGAACTCATCAAGTAATGATTCCAGTTTATCTTTTTGCTGTGCTTTGGGAAGTTTGGTCATTTCCAATACAGCAGAGATATTGTCTTCCACACTCAGCTTCCTGAATACCGATGCTTCCTGCGGGAGATAGCCGATGCCCATCTGCGCTCTTTTGTACATCGGCAGCGAGGTGATCTTTTCATCATTTAAATAGACATCACCTTCATCCGGTCGTACCAGGCCTACCACCTGGTAGAAAGAAGTGGTTTTGCCGGCGCCGTTGGGGCCAAGCAAACCAACGATCTCGCCCTGGTTCACTTCAAATGAAACATGGTTAACAACCGTTCGGCTGCCGTAGCGTTTTACCAGGTTTTGCGCAAATATTCTAGTCGACATAGAGGCAAATTTAGGTGTAAATGTTTAACGCTTTGGCTGCTGGTTGTTAAATGAATCCAGTAGTAACCGGCTCTGGGCTTTGGAAAGACGGGCCCAACGGTAAATTCCAAATTCCTTTTTCCATTAGCTTTGCACCCCAATGAAAGTAATAGACCATATTAAATCGGCCAAAGATACCCTGATCTCGTTTGAGGTGCTGCCACCGCTGAAAGGGAAAGGCATAGATGCTTTGTATAAACACCTGGATCCCCTGATGGAGCTCAAGCCGGCATATATTAATGTAACTTATCACCGGAGTGAACACGTTTATAAGAAGCGTAGTGATGGTAGCTTTGAAAAAGTGATTGTGCGCAAAAGACCCGGTACGGAAAGTATTTGCGCTGCCATCATGAATAAATATGATGTCGACACCGTGCCGCATTTGATCTGTGGTGGTTTCAGCGTGAATGAAACTGAAGACGCCCTGCTAAACCTCCAGTATCTTGGCATCGACAATGTACTGGTGCTTCGTGGGGATGCTGCCAAGAATGAAACAAGCTTCGAACCCGAACCGGACGGGCACCAATATGCTTCCGATCTTTTAAAACAGGTAGTCAATCTCAACGCGGGTATCTATCTTGAAGAGGATCTCAAGGCGACCAACAAAACTACTTTTTGTATCGGTGTAGCCGGCTATCCGGAAAAACATTTTGAGGCGCCCAATATGCAAACTGACCTGCATTACCTAAAGGCCAAAGTAGATGGTGGCGCGGATTATATCGTGACACAAATGTTTTTTGACAATGAAAAGTATTATTCATTTGTAAAAGCCTGCCGCAATGAAGGCATCACGGTTCCCATCATCCCAGGATTAAAACCTATCTACAGTAAGAAGCAATTGACGGTTTTGCCCAAAACCTTTCATATTGACCTGCCAGCCGACCTGGCCAACGAAATCCTGAAGTGTAAAACGGATGATGATGTGATAAAAGTAGGTGAGGAATGGCTGCTCCATCAATCAAAAGATCTCAAGAAAAATGGCGTGCCAGTACTACATTACTACACACTTGGCAAGCCCATGATGGTAGCCAATGTTGTAAAAAATTTATAAGCTTACGCATCTACACTTATTTTGAAATAGAAGCCAGCACCTTTTTGTTGATCACTACAGGGTATTTCTTTTTCAGTTTGCTGATCCATTCCTTTTCAAGCAATTCCTGGTAATCGTTCATCACCAGTCCTTTTGCTTCATTAAATGTTCTAGGTTCAGCCTGGGCATGTACTTTAGCGATGTAAGCGAATGAAGCTGTATTGTCTGTTTTGTTTTCGGTGATATTCGTAATGGCACCGTCTTTTGGTATGCCTTGTCCGAGGCCGGGGATTAAGGTCCATTCATACCGCGCGGAATCCGCAACTACTTTTTCTCCTTCCTCCTCTATTGCCGATCTCCAGGCAGACGGAGCTTTTTTCAATTTATCAGCCATCGATTTGGCCACGGTCGCATCAGCGCAAAAAAAGATGACGGCATCAGCACTTTGTTTCCAGTAGTAATCAGTTTTATTTTTCTCATACAAAGCAAGTAAGGCCGTTGTATCGGACTGGGCTTTGTTCCAGACTTCCTGTTGCTTGATCTCGAAGAAAAGATTTCCGTCCCGAAACTCATCCATCTGGTAGCGGAACTCATCATTGAAGTCCTCAAGATGATCGCGATAATATTGATACATCACCTGTTTGCCAAATTCATCCATCAGTACGGGATAAGACTTAACACCACTGCGATCTGCTTTGTGACGGTTAGCCTGCGCATAGTTAATCCAATCCTGCGTGCGAATCGTAGTATCACCCACGGTAAACAATGGCGATTGATAATTCAGGTCTTTTCCAATACCCAGGGGCGTGCGATCGAAAATGCTGTCGGTAAATGCCCATAAAGCATCGTCCCGGTAGGCTGCTTTTTTAAAACCGGCCTTATTTTTTACTGCGGTGTAGATGAAATCCTTCGATGTTTTCCACCTGTCATCGGTTTGTACTTTACGCTGGAGTTCGTTATTATTGGCCCTGTCGGTTGAGTTAGTGACAACCGGCGTAGCGGAAATTTTCTTTACTATATGATAGCCGTGCGAGGTTGCAAAAGGCTTACCAACCGTTCCATCTTTTAAGGCCCAGGCGGTCTTTTCAAAAATCGGATCAAATTGACCAACGTGTATTTCAGGTACATTACCATCAACAGCCGCGCTAATATAGTCGTTGCTAAAGGCGGCAGCCAGTTTGCCAAAATCATCACCCGCCTGGATCCGCTGATAGAGTGAATCAGCCAGCCCTGCGATCTTTTTCCTGCCCTGCTCATCCACACCAGGAGGAAATGCCAGCAGGATCTGCTGCAGTTTTATTTTACCAAGCGCTTTTCGCTCGCCAAGATTTTTGAAGATATGATAACCTGCATTAGATGCATAGGGCTTTGAATACCTGCCAACCGGTGTTGAATAAACGATGTTTTCAAATTCGTAAGGCAGGGTGAATACCGTGATATAATTCAGGTCGCCTTTATTGGTCTTTGCCGATGGATCATCGGAGAGTTCCTGCGCTATAGTGAGAAAATTTTCCTTTTTGGCCAGCCGCTGTTCAACCTGCGCAAGTTTTTCACGAGCCGAAGCGGAATCTGGCTTACCGGCCGCGTTTTTAAAGGAAATGAAAATATGAGCGGCATGTATGTCCTTCTGGCTGCGTTGAAATGCTTCCTGCGTAAGCCTGCTAACAGCCGCGGGGTCACTCATGTAATTTTCGATTACCTGGTTGCGGAGGTTTGTGATCTCATTCTTTATATGGGGGAGTGTATCGTAACCTCTGTCGTACGCATCCCTGATTTTAAGTCTTGAATTGATATAGAGATCGAGGTAATCCCCGATAGCTTTATTTTTTTCTGAGGCGGAAAACTGGTTGTTTTTATTAAAAGCTTTTAGAAAATCCTTTGCATCCGCTTCATATTTGCCGTAAGTAAAAAGTGTTTGTGAAAAAGCACTGCAAATGGTGCAGGAAAAAACTAAAGCAGTCAGCCATTTCATAGTCTTTGAATTTTCGGTTGCTTGTAATAACGAATTTATATGGTGGTTGGTATGATTTAGATTTTAAAATTGAAGATTCGCTTGTGAAAACGTGTTGTTTATGGCGATTTCAGCTTCAAGGTCAGGATATCATCTGTTTGCTGCCAGGTGAGTTTTTTGGCTACAATGCGTTTATCCTTATCCAGCAGGTAAACGGTAGGCACTAGCTGCGCGTCGTATAGCTGTGTATAACCCGGAATGCCGGCATCCACACGCTTTTTTTCTGCCTCCCTGGAATAATACACATTGATCCAGCCATCAAGCTTGTGTTTGTGCAATATATCGAACCAATCTTTTTTGGAGCCATCGGTTTCCTTGGCTACGGCGAAGATTTTTACACCTTCTTTTTTCCATTTATGCTGGTACATCGAATCCAGCACCGGTACCAGTTCCTTGCAATGCCCGCAGGTGGGGTCCCAAAAGCATACGATGGTATAGGGCGCCGATTCTGCATAAAGCGATCGGATCTTCCCGGCAGTATCGGGCAGTGAGATATTCTCGGCCGGGTTACCGAGAATATTGGCCATTAAATTATAAGCCCGCTCGGTGATGATCTTTTTGCCCTGTGGCGTAAGCCAGTCGTATTCTTTTTGCGCGAAATATTTCTGAAATAAATGAACGAATACGGCATCCTCCCACATATATTTCATGTTGAGGTAGCGGTTCACAAATTTTACCAGCAGATACCTGGTCATTTCACGACTTGCGCTGGCATATCCCAGCATCCAGTCAATTTCCTTTATCACAGAATCGGGGTGCTGGTATACCAGGGTATTAAAATATTTATCGAGTCTTTCTTCAAACAAAGACGCTGGCGTCCGGGTGATCCGGTCATCCCAGAAATTGAGACCGTTCCAGTAATTATCCTTGAAATAGCGATAAGCAAATGCGGAATCATATTTGCCGCCGGGATGTTTATCGGCGGGTGGAATTTTGGGTTCTTCCATCAGGTGCATCAATACACTGAGAATATTATCTGGGTTTTTTGCGATGAAGTCCCGGCGGTATGCAGAAACCTGTTCCGAAGTTTTTTTAAGCTGCTCTGCAATTTTTGTAGAGTCGGAAGGGTTGGAAGCCTCTTTTAATGCCCTGTTTCCCGCTTCCATTGCACGACCTTTTTCATTCATGAATTTTTGATACTCGATGAAGAGCTCGTTGTCCGGCGAACTTGTGAATTGTTTTGCATTGGGATCGAGGGTGTCCGCCGCGAGTGAAAAATGCTGGTCTTTGTCGATAAGGACCTCGAGGTACCTGTCCTTGCTGGGATAGACAACCAGGTAAATCCCACCTCCGAGTTCTTTGGACCCTTTAAACACAGCTTCGCTTTTGTCGTTCAGTTTCGCTGAATCCACGACAGGGTATTGTTTGCCCGAATAAAGACCCAGGTAGATGTATTGGTTTTTGAAAGGCTTAAGCGTGACTTTTATTTCATAGCCTGTTTGCCCGAAAACCCCCAGGAAGCATAAAAGGAAAGGAACCAGTATTATTTTTTTCATGAGTCAGAATAATCTGTAAAGTTATTGAAAGCTGGAAAAGATAAAAGTAACAGGGCAATCATTTTACCCTTTGTTTCAACGCTTTGCCGGAAAGAAGATGGGAAACGCAGCTAAAACCGTTGCTTTAATAAAAAAATCAGAAATATCAGCGCCGGGGGACGCCCTTTAAGCTATGGGGGTTAGTTTTGCGGCCGTGAGGCGAAAAAAACCAAGAATTATTCTGGAGAAGGTACTGGTCGAAGACTATGCGGCCCAGGGCAAATCATTGGCTAAACTGGATGGAAAAGTTATTTTCATCGAGGGCGGCGTGCCGGGAGATGTTGTTGATATTCAATTAAGTAAAATCAAAAAAGACTGGGCCGAGGGCCGTGTTCTGCGGTTTCATTCCTATTCTCCGGACCGTGTCAGCCCATTTTGCCAGCATTTCGGGGTTTGTGGCGGTTGTCAATGGCAAATGTTGCCTTATGAGAAACAATTGATATACAAGCAAAAACAGGTGGTAGACAATCTTCAGCGGATTGGGAAGGTCAGCCTACCAGAAATACGGCCCATCCTGGGCGCACTGGAAACCCGACTTTACCGCAACAAGATTGAATACACCTTCGGGACCAAAGAATTTTTGCCCGAAGGTGTATTTAAGAAACAAATGGCGGAAAAGGACTCCTCTTTTGCAGGAGATTCTAATGGTTTTGAAGCTTTCGGACAGGTGAATACAGAATCAGGGAGTCGAACAGGTGTGGCCGGTTTTCACGCCCGGGGCTTTTTTGACAAGATCGTCGATATCCAGACATGCTACCTGCAGGATGAACCCACGAATGCGATCAGGCTGGAAGTAAAGCGTTTTGCCATAGAGCATAACTATCCCTTCTATGATATACGCAATCATGAGGGATTTTTAAGAAATATGCAGGTCAGGCTCTGTACTACGGGGGAACTGATGGTCAACATTGTTGTAGGCGAAAAGCAGGATCAGAAAATATCGGCGTTGCTTGACCACCTGCTGCAAAAATTTCCGGCAATAACCACCCTTCTATACACGATCAATACCAAAAAGAATGATAGCCTTTTTGACCTGGAACCGGTTATTTACCATGGTAAGGGTTATGTGATTGAAAAACTCGAGGATTTTAAGTTTAAGATCGGTCCCAAGTCTTTTTTTCAAACTAATACCCGGCAGGCCGAGCGATTGTACCGGGCGACACGTGAGATGGCTGAACTTACTGGCAGTGAAACCGTTTATGACCTGTATTGCGGAACGGGCAGCATCGGAATTTTTGTGAGCAGGCATGCCAAAAAGATCGTTGGGGTGGAATTGATTGAGGCGGCAATCGCCGACGCCAAAGAAAACGCTGCGTTGAACAATTTGAGCGATACAGCGTTTTTTGCAGGTGATGTGATTGACATCTGCAACGATGATTTTTTCGCGGTGCATGGCAAACCGGATGTGATCATTACAGATCCGCCACGTGCCGGTATGCATGAAAAGCTGGTGAGGAAGATCCTGGAGATAGCTGCTCCTGTTGTTGTGTATGTGAGCTGCAATCCGGCTACACAGGCCAGGGATCTAAACTGGCTCGATGAGAAATATGAGGTAACCGCTATTCAACCCGTTGATATGTTTCCCCATACATTACATATTGAAAACGTAGTGCAATTGAAGCTGAAAGCCTGACGGGTGGTTAAAATAAAAGTATTTTTGTTTTTATGAGTGATTTCCGATTTACAAGACCCAACAGATTTCCACCTGTCATTAAAAACCTGATCATTATTAATGTCCTGGTTTTTATCGCGCAGTCCACTTTGGGTGCAGGCACCAACAGGATTGAAAATCTTTTCGCGCTGCATGACATTCACTCGATCTTTTTCGAACCGCACCAGTTGCTGACGCATATGTTTATGCATGGCAATCTCACGCATCTGTTATTTAATATGTTAGCCCTGTGGATGTTTGGAAGTATGCTGGAGAATTACTGGGGTGGAAAGCGATTTCTGCAATTTTACCTGATTTCGGGACTAGGCGCGGCTGTGTTGCATATGGTAGTACTCTATTTCGAAATGGAACCTATCGTGCAGGCATTAAAGGCTTTGCCAGCGCACCAGCAACTTGAGTATATTGAGTCGCCGATGTATAAGGTAAATATCGCGACTGTTGGGGCATCGGGAGCCGTTTTCGGCTGCCTTGCAGCATTTGGCTATCTTTTTCCCAATTCACTTATTTACGTTTACTTTCTTTTCCCGATCAAGGCCAAATGGTTTGTGATCCTATACGGCGCCCTCGAATTATCGCTGGCAGTACAAAATTCAGCGGGCGACAATGTAGCCCATTTCGCCCACCTCGGAGGCGCAATTACCGGCTTTATTATTGTCTGGATTTGGAACAAAACCAACCGAAAAACGTTGTATTAACTGTGAGAAAGCTATGGCGTACCACGAACAACAATACAGAAGACGACTCTCGCTTGCCCAGGCCAACAATGCCCTGATCGTCCTGATAGCGATCAACCTGATCATCTTTGTGATCCTGGCGTTTTTGTTCGCTGTATTTCATTTGCGACACGAAAGCGCCGCCGAGGCCAAGCATCTCTACGACACAAATATCCTCAGCCACTTTGCCCTTTCTGCCGATCTCAGCAAAATAGCTGAAAAGCCATGGACCGTTTTCACTCATATGTTTACCCACGATAGTGTATGGCACCTGCTGGGAAATATGTTATGGCTCTGGGTCTTTGGTTATATATTTCTCGATCTTACAGGCAATCGCAAGATCGTTCCGCTGTATCTGTATGGAGCATTAGCGGGAGCCCTTGCATTTGTGCTTGCGTATAATTTTCTCCCGGGTTTGAAATCTTCCCTGCCCTTTATCAAAGCCGTGGGTGCTTCCGCCGGCGTGATGGCGATCGCCGCGGGCGTCACCACCATTTCACCAGGATACCGCATCTTTCCCATGCTTTTTGGAGGTATACCTGTCTGGGTATTGATGGCTGTGTACTTGCTCATCGACCTTGCAAGTATTCCGCTTAGCAATCCTGGCGGTCATATTGCTCACCTCGTGGGCGCGCTGACAGGCTTCCTGTTTATTTACTTCTTCAGGAAGGGCTATGACTGGAGTGAATGGATGAATAATTTTTTCGACTGGATCACCAACCTGTTTAATCCCGACAAACCCAAAAAGGGCAAAAACATCAAACTGGAACTTTTTTACAAATCCGATAAAAAGCCTTACCACAAAACACCTAATATCACCGAACAAAGGGTGAATGAGATCCTCGATAAGATCAGTCAAAAAGGTTTTAACAGCCTGTCGGATGAAGAAAAGGAAATTCTAAAGCGCGCCAGCCAGGAATAAAAAATATTTGTAAGCGCAGGCAAAACGCCCTGGCAGAGTTAACGTAACACTAGCATCGTTTTTTGTAATTTGCGTGAATGGCAAGCAAGCTCCGCATTTTTACCAAACGCGTCCTTGTTTTAATCAATTACGGGGTCGTTTTTGTGTTTTTGCTTGCCTGCCTGGCGCCGTACCTGGATCCTCAATCCTGGTGGTTCATCTCCTTTCTCGGCATGTTATTCCCTTTTCTTTTATTGGCGGTTGCCGGTTTTTTCGCCTGGTGGTTATTTGTAAAAAGAAAGTATGCGTGGATCTCGGCTATTGCACTCCTGCTGGGTATTAAAAGCATCAGTGTTTTTTATGCTTTCAATTTTCCAACCGGATTTAAAAAGGAAAAGGACCCCAATTCCATCCGTATCGCTACCTGGAATGTTGCGCGTTTTATTGAAATGAAGAGAAACAACAACAAGGGTAGCCAAACCCGTAAGAAGATGCTGGCGGAAATTAAGCAGGTGAATGCGGATATAATCTGCCTGCAGGAATTTTTTCATTCTTACGACTCCGCTTTTTACCAAAACCTCGATTATATACGCGATAGCCTGAAATATCCTTATCATTACTATTCGCACGATATTGATGGTGACAAGCATTTTACAGGCAATGCCATCTTCTCCAGGTTTCCTATCATCGACAGCGGCCTGATTCGCTACCCACGTCCCACACTGCCCGAAGCCCTTATGCACGCCGATATCCGCCTGAGAAATCGTATTATCAGGGTGTACACCACGCACCTGCAATCTCTGCAACTGGGTAAGACAGATTACGAACGCATCGAAAGGATCAAGGGAGGCGATGAAGGACTGGTCAGTAATTCAAAGACTATTTTTTCTAAGGTCAAAAAAGGGGTCGTCAACCGAAAAATACAAACCGATATTATTAAACAGGTATTGGGAGATAGCCCATACCCGGTTATTTTTTGTGGCGACCTGAACGATATTCCCAACTCCTACACCTATTTCAAGATTAGGGGCGAGATGCAGGATGCTTTTTTGAAAAAAGGATTTGGTATCGGGCGAACGTTTTCGGCCATCTCACCTACCCTGCGTATCGACTTTATATTTGCCGATCGGCGATTTCGCATAAACCAGTTCCGGCGTATTGCTAAAAATTATTCCGACCATTACATGCTGGTTTCAGATATCGAGTTAAGGACGATGACTAAAAAGGCTCGGTAAAGAAATAGGTAAAACGGAACTCCGTGCCATTCTGCGTGACCTTCGAAGTTGATATTTCATTCTGAATGCCGGAATTCTTCCGGCTGGTAAAACGGAACTCCGTTCCGTTCTGCGTGACCTTCGAAGTTGATATTTCAATCTGAATGCTGAAATTCTTCCGGCTGGTAAAACGGAACTCCGTTCCGTTCTGCGTGACCTTGGAAGTTGATATTTCATTCTGAATGCCGGAATTCTTCCGGCTGGTAAAACGGAACTCCGTTCCGTTGTCACAGGATTCGTTCGGTGTTGATACTTCATTATGGATGCCGGAACTCCATTCTCGGCTAATTGTACAGAACAGAATTCCGTTGTCCATGTACCCGACGCCTGCTTTGGTATCCTTACCGTCTTCCTTCTTCCCGGCTGTTGGCAATCCTTCCGGTCCCAAAGCAATCGGAATACGCCCATTTATACAGATAAACAACCCTTTATTTCGCTATTTTTGCCGCACTTTTTAACTATTATATGCGTGAGCTGAAAGTTTATAATTCGCTGACCAGGACAAAAGAAGTCTTTCAACCAATCACCCCGGGACATGTGGGGCTCTATGTGTGCGGTCCAACGGTTAGCGGTGAAAGCCATCTAGGCCATGCCAGACCCTATATTACTTTTGATGTGATCTACCGCTACCTTACCCATTTGGGTTATAAGGTCAGGTATGTTCGCAATATTACCGACGCCGGGCATTTCGAAGAAGAAGGCCGTGAGGCGGAGGATAAGATTTCAAAGAAAGCCATACTGGAGAAACTTGAACCCATGGAACTGGTTCAGAAATATACCAATCTGTTTCATTGGGCCATGCAACAGTTCAATACACTGCCGCCCTCCATCGAACCAACGGCAACGGGCCATATCGTTGAGCAGATTGGTATGATCGAAAAGATCATTGAAGCAGGTTTCGCCTATGTGGTGAATGGATCTGTGTATTTTGATGTAAAGAAATACGCTGAATCGCACGATTATGGCAAACTCAGCGGTCGGGTTATTGATGATTTGTTGGAAACCACCCGCGACCTGGAAGGCCAGGAAGAAAAAAGAGATAAAGCTGATTTCGCGCTATGGAAAAATGCGGCACCTGAGCATATCATGCGCTGGCAAAGCCCCTGGGGAGTTGGATTTCCAGGCTGGCATATCGAGTGTTCTGCCATGGCCACAAAATACCTGGGTGCCCAATTTGATATACATGGCGGCGGAATGGATCTTTTATTTCCGCATCATGAAAGTGAGATCGCCCAAAGTACGATCTGCAACCACAAGCCACCGGTTCGTTATTGGATTCATAACAATATGATCACCATCAACGGCCGGAAGATGGGAAAGAGCTACAACAACCAGATCAAGCTAACAGAAATGTTTAGCGGCACCCATCCCCTCCTGGAGAAAGCTTATCACCCGATGGTGATCCGGTTTTTTATCCTGCAAACACATTACAGGAGCACACTCGATTTTAGCAATGAAGCATTGATCGCGGCGGAAAAGGGATTAAAGAGGCTGTGGGAAGCTTATGAAAGCCTGATGAAGTTGCCGGCAAACGAAACACAGGCCACTGCCGGTGATCCTGAACTCGACTCGAAGGTGGTAAAGCTTATCGAGGAGATGGACGAGTTTATGAGCGACGATTTCAGCACTGCGCGGGTTATGGCTAATATGTTTGAGCTGGTACCCATTATCAATTCACTTCGTGATAAGATAATTCCCCTGTCTGCTCTTTCACAAGCAAGTTTAGAACTCTTGCAAAAGGATTTCAGGATATATATCGAAGGCATTCTTGGCCTGCAAAGTTTTTCAGAAGCCGACAACGAGAAGCTGCAGGGCGTCATGCAACTGCTGATCGATATTCGAAAAGAAGCAAAGGCCAAGAAAGATTTTGTGACTTCCGATAAAATACGAAATCAACTCGCAAGGCTTGGTATCATGCTTAAAGATGAAAAAGGTGGAGAGACCAGTTGGAGTGTTGAGTC
>JAEZRB010000084.1 GCA_023412975.1 Bacteroidota bacterium
TATGATCAGTTATGATCCTATCATAGCAGACACCAATCATAATAAATCATGACCATCATAACAATCCGCGTTCTACGGTTCTTGCGTCAAAGATACCTTAGATTCAAAGTAGGGGGAACGCAGATCCTTATGATTATTATGATCAGTTATGATCCTATCATAGCAGACACCAATCATAATAAATCATGACCATCATAACAATCCGCGTTCTACGGTTCTTGCGTCAAAGATACCTTAGATTCAAAGTAGAGGGAACGCGGATCATCATGGTTGTTATGATCGGTTATGATTTTTGCATAGTACAACATTAAACTACATTCAACCACATTCAACCACTTTAAACAAAACCACAGACTACCAATTTAAACTATATTTTCAGTATTTTTTGAAAGTTCAGAACTCAAGTATATCTTTGCTTTATGAAACTGACAGAAGCAAGACAACAATTTATAAGCAGCTGGGGAGCATTTGGAACCAATTGGGGCATCAACCGTACGATGGCACAGATCCATGCCCTTTTGCTGATAAGTCCTGACCCTATCACCCAGGATGAAATGATGGAAGAGCTGAATATCAGTCGCGGTAATGTAAATATGAATATCCGGGAACTGATCAGTTGGGGCCTGGTAGAACGGGTGATCCTCCCTGGTGAAAGGAAAGAATATTTTTCTGCGGAAAAAGACATCTGGAAAGTGGTCAAACTGATCGTCAAAGAGCGAAAAAAACGAGAACTGGATCCCATGCTCAAACTGCTTGACCAGCTGGAAGAAGTGGAAGCTGATAAACGCGACAAGAATGTCAAATCATTCGTCGATACGGTAAGCGGTATTAAAAAGCTCGGCAAACAGGCTGACAAAACACTGGACGCAATGATCAGGGCTGAGGAGAACTGGTTTGTGGGAGGGTTGATGAAAATGTTGAAGTAGAAAATTTCTTATTGGCATGTTTACTGATGTATTAGATGAACCGCTGTGTTAATACCTATAAACAATACAGCTGCCATTTATGTTATTCTATAATACACCCATAAATTTGTATCATGTCAAAAAAGACCCTGGTTCTTGGCGCCTCTGATAACCCCGCAAGGTATAGTTACCTGGCTATTCAACGCCTGAGAAATCATGGTCACCCTGTCGCCGGCATCGGCAGGAAAAACACAAAAGTGGGTGATGTGCTGATAGAAAAGGAAAAACTACCGGTCGAAGGTGTTGACACCGTCACACTTTATTTAAACCCAACCCACCAGCAGGAATACTACGACTATATTATTTCTCTCAAACCCCGGCGTATCATTTTCAACCCGGGTACCGAAAATGAAGAGCTGAAAAAAATTGCTTCAGAAAACAACATCCAGACCATCGAAGCCTGCACACTGGTGATGCTGAGCACCGGTCAATACTGAGAAAAAATTATCCCCCGAAGTTTTACGAATTCCCCCAGCGTACTATCACCCGATTTCCGATTTTGCCAGCTGTCGTTTTTGGTTTTTGATAAATGTTTTCCCAATCTTTGACATCCGTCCCCTACCTGAAGACTGTACAGGTCCAAGCCACCTGTACCAGGCAATTTCGTTTAAATTAATATCCGATGAATTACCCAAAACTCTACAGCTTTGGCCTGCTGCTGATGTGCTGCACCATGCTATGCTCCGCCCAGGAAGACAGGGTTCAGCTGCGCGAACCCGATCACAACAAGCCTGTTTTATTTAAAGATCTCCCCCAAAGAATCCAGTTTGATGTCAGCGAGATGAAAAATCTCTTCAGCCCGGTTGCATCCAAAGGCAACCAGTCGAGCTGCAGTTTCCTCGACAAAAAATTACCCGGTTTCGAAGGCAAAATAATTTCCGCCACCAGTAAATACAACAACTCGCTCCGCAGTGTAGTTGTTCAGTCCACCCGATTCAACGGCGCAACGTTGACCCTTTCCTCATTCACCGCTTCTGATGGTACGACCAGGTATACTGGTCGTATCGTCAGTTTTGAAAATGGAGATTGTTATGTGCTGCAACAGCAAAACGATCAATATTTCCTGGTGAAGAAGAAATTTCACGAACTGGTCAGTGAATAGCAACAGTAGGCAGAACTTCCAGTCCCTTTGAAAACTAAAATCCGTCCTGTTATGATGCCATTTTTACGAATACTTTCCTTACTCGTAATATGCCACCTACCAATGTTAGCCGCGGCACAGGTACCCGTGTTAAGCAGCTATCCTGAAGCTAAAGCAACTATATTCCTCGACTTCGACGGTCACACCGTGGAAGGCACTACCTGGAACTGGACCGGCAAGCCGATTGAGTGCGCCGGATCAGGCCTAAGTAACGACAAGATACTCCAGGTGTTCAACCGTGTGGCTGAAGACTACCGTCCGTTTAAGATTAATATCACAACCGATTCGACAAAATTCCTTGCTGCTCCACTCGACAGGCGTTTACGTGTTATTATTACAACCACTTCCGCCTGGTATGGGAATGGTGCAGGTGGTGTCGCATTTATCGGCTCATTCACCTGGGGTGATGATACGCCCTGCTTTGTATTCTCCGCCTTATTCAGTTACAACATAAAAAAAATCTCTGAAGCAGTTTCACATGAGTCCGGACATACGATGGGTTTATACCACCAGGCGCAATACGATGAAAACTGCAATAAGATAACAGACTATTATGGCGGAGTAGGCACTGGAGAAATTGGTTGGGCACCGATCATGGGCGTAGGCTACAACCGCAATTTCACATTATGGGATAATGGACCCAATTCACTCGGCTGCACCAACTACCAAAGCGACCTGGACGTGATCACCTCACCTGCTAACGGCTTTGGATATCGGGATGATGATCATAGCCAGTCCTTCGACTCATCCAGCCAGGCCATTTTCGCCAACAGCCGCTTTAAAATGGAAGGCGTGGTGGAGCGCAATGATGACGAAGACCTGTTTCATTTTAATATGCCCGGCCGCGGCCGTTTCCAATTGGATGCGGTGCCTTACAATGTAGGAACGGGTAATGCCGGCTCCAATCTCGATTTGCAGGTATCCCTGTACAACAGCTCGCAACAACTCCTGAGTATCTATAATCCCGGTACCCTGCTCAATTCGGTGGCAGACACCATACTCAATCCCGGCACGTACTATCTCAAAGTAGAAGGAAAGGGTAACCAATATGCACCCGCCTATGCAAGCCTGGGTTCCTATTCTTTAAATGCGATCATCGAACCCGGCGACGCCTTGCCTGTTCACAACCTCGACCTACACGCTTCACTGGCGGGCGATCAACACCAGTTTACCTGGAACATCACCGCCGATGAAGAGGTATTGTTTCAGACACTGGAGGTTTCAGCCGGTGGACATGATTTTGTACACCTCGCAACAACCGATGCGGAACAAAGAACATACCTATACCGACCGCCCGCTTCCGAAAATCTTCGCTATCGCCTGAGAGTGGATTTTGCAGACGGACATCATTATTATTCCAACACCGTTACCATTAACAATGACGCCCTTACTGCTGCACCGAAACTGGTGAGCAATATCATTCAGTCCAACACGATGGCAGTAAATAGCCCCGGAAATTTTTATTACTCGGTCACAGACCTTCATGGTAAAACCATACAGCATGGTAAGCTGGTGCATGGCATGAACCATGTGACGG
>JAEZRB010000132.1 GCA_023412975.1 Bacteroidota bacterium
GGTGTACACAATGGCGTCTTCCGGGTTAATGATCAATCGTGGCTTTTCCGGCATGATCGGCGCCAGCAGGAAATTTTGACCATGCGTGATACCCGCGCCCTGGTGACCGGTAAAAACGATCAGGAAAAGAGCTATTGCCGCTGAAAGGAGGTTTGGAATTTTTTTAGTTTGAATCAATGGTTGGAATCCATACCAAAGCAAAGTAAAAATAGAAATCGCCACGCCTCCCCATTTATGCCAGAGCAGTGCTTCCGGGTCATATCCTTCTTCTTTCGACAGGAATACACCGGCCAGAGATGTGATCACAGTAGTAAATACGGCCAGCAATAAAAGAAAGCCGGTCGAACGGCGATAAGAATCATCTGCTTTTTGTGAAAAGGGAGGAAGAAAGATCACCGACAACGCGTACAATACAACCAGCACCAGGGGAAAATGCAGGATAAGGGGATGCATACGCCCTACTACCTGCAGCCAGGCAGGGACAACGAACCTATTTTCAAAAATCAGGAGAAATACTAATAGGCAGTTTAAAGCGATGGCAGCATTGAACAGGTAGTTTTTCCAGCGGTGCATGGGTTCAATATACTTTTATTTCGTCAATGAACAACCAGCCATGCTGGCCCTTACCCGAATGCCATTCAGGTATTTTTTTAACGGTATGAAATATGAGTTTCAGTTTGTCGGTGTTTATCTTACCCGCCGGCATTATTTCAAGCACCTTACATTGCTTGGGACCAGGCTCCCGGTGGGAGAATGTTTTTTCAGCTGCCGGGAGATATTTTTTCTTTGATGCATCGAAATAATAAGCTTCCACCCGCTCGGGTAAAAAGATCCAGCTATTTTCATCCTGCAGCAGGTTGATCAGGATATTTTCTATTTTTTCTTTTTTGTCCAGTTCGATATCCACGGTCACGGTATCACTATCGAACCCAACCCAGGTACCCGACCTGTAATTGGTAATGCCGCCGGTATTATCGTTGAGCAGGTCCGGACTGCTTCCAGCATATGATTCATTGGGTTTGGAATACCTGGCAGCCCGGATAGGCTTACCATCTTTGATGAAGGTTGCAGTTACAGTCTCAGATGGCAGGTAATCTTTACCAAAAGCCCTTGCTTTTACAGTTGTTCTTTTATTGATGCTTACTGATCCGGAATAAAGAAGATCATTTTCAGTCGGTTCCTTTCCATTGAGTGTGTACCGGACTTCGGCGCCGGGCTGATTGAAGATCACTTTGAAACTTGTCGTGCCTGAGAAAAATCCCGAGGGATTCTTTAACATGGGTGGGGCCAGTTGAAATTTTTCCTGTGCCAGACATACCTGCGAAATTAAAAGGAGAGCATGCAGTAAAACGGATCTCATCATACAGGCGAAAGTTTATAAGGATATGCCCGGCCGGAATTCCATTGCGCTACATAGAGATTTTCATCGTCATCAATACATACATCATGCGGGTATTCAAATGCGCGGATCGTCTGGTACATTTCTTCCGGTGTATTGCCGGTATAAGCGGGCAGGTTGCCCGCAAGATTTGACACGACTTTATAAGATTTATCAAGGATCAACACAAAACCGGATTTTTCATCAAGCCTTGCATTGGTTTGTAAAACGGCTACATATAAATAATCACCCTTAATCACTGGGCGACAAACCCAGGCGCCGGGCAATGGGATGGTATCAATATATGCTCCATCCATCGTATATCGCTTGAATGCATTCTGCACCCTGGATGTCACGATCAGGCAGGGATTATTTTTATCACGGTTGTCGATACAGATGCCGTGAGTATTTACAACGTATTGATCACCCTCGCCACGTCCTGCAAAATGTCGAATATAGCGGCCGCTATGATCGTACTGTATCACGAAATCTTTTCCATACCCGTCGGCCACATATATATCTCCGTTGGGAGCGATGATGGTTTCAGTGGGAACGTATTCTTCGGCTTTTGAATATTGACCTGTTTCTTTGGGATAATCTAATACCATCAATACTTTTCCATCAACGGTTGTCTTGATCACCTGGTGACGGTTATTGTCGCAGATAAATAAAACATCATCGCCATTTTCGTTAAAAAGCGTCAGGCCATGCGCACCGGGATATTCATGTCCCCAGCTACTGAGCAGTTTACCACTCCTGTCATAGATCAAAACATTGTTTTTGGTCTCATTGGTAAGTAAAATGATACGACCAAGTTTGTCCTGCACCATTTCATGGCAGTCTTTTACCGGGAAACGGGCTGCATCCGCCTGGCTCCATTTTGTGTTGATACGATAACGTTTATTATTATGCCCGAGTATGGTCTCCGGTTTAGCGCCACGCAGGATATTAGGTGCGCAAAATAATGCTGTGGCAGCTATCGAAGCTTGTTTTATGAATTGTTTTCGATTCATTGATAAAGTTTGACCAATTACTTGCCGGGAAGACGGGAAGACGGAAAGAAAGCTTTATTTGTTAAACACTCCTTCACACTTTATATTTCTAAGTTAAGAAGTTGGGATAAAATGCCTATCAATTGGTTTTTTACCCAGCAGATTCCCAAGTCTCCCCCTTAGGGGGAGATTTAGAGGGGGCTCCTTCCTAAGCAATCAACCCTTTCACC
>JAEZRB010000133.1 GCA_023412975.1 Bacteroidota bacterium
CGGGAAGCGCCGGAGCGCGGACGCATGTCGCAAATATTAATGACTTCCGAACGTGATCTCGGTGTGATGCTAACCTATGAACCATTGGTAAAACAAGCAAAGAACCAGTACATCAAACTCGATGCGGGTATTTTTAATGGACAGGGATTATCGGGCAGGGTGGAGTTTGACAGCTATAAGGATTTCATCAGCAGGCTAACGGTGAAACCGATCGATGTAGCGAACTGGACCTTTACCGGTGGTTTGTCGCTTTTGCAGGGCGGATGGAGAAACGGAACGAAATATGTTTATAGCATGAGTCAGTTGGCAAATGGCGATAAGTATTTCGATATTGATTCTTCTTTATCAAACCTGGGTGATAAAACACCCCGCAGGTATTATGGCGCAGATATACAGGCTGTGCTGCACCATGGCTGGGGTGAAACGGAATTAAGGGCTGAATACTGGAAGGGAAAACAGCCCGGTACTGCGACGACAACGACGAATCCGGGGGAAGTTCCTAATTTGAATGGCACACCACTTCCAACATACCAGCGAAACTTTGATGGTGCATTTTTGCTTTTGCTGCAAAATATTGTCAACAAAAAAAATCAACTGATACTTAAATACGACTGGTACGATCCTAATACAGAAGTGGAAGAGGAGGAACTTGGGAAGGCCGGCACCAACCTTACCCCGGCTGATATTAAGTATTCTACAATAGGGATAGGTTTTCTCCGGCATCTCAACGAGAATATCCGTGTGGTACTTTACTATGATATTGTAAAGAATGAAAGCACGAAGCTTCCGGGTTATGTCAACGACCGGGATGACAACATCTTCACGGCAAGGGTCCATTTCACATTTTAAGATATAACGGGATTTTGGTCACGAAGGACCTTTAGTTTATAATTAGGTAGTTCTTTGATAAAGATTTAGCAGAACTTACGGAGGATTTTCCTCAACCTTAACCTCAACCTTAACCTCAACCTCAACCTCTATCTTAGTCTAATTCCCAACCCCACGAAAGTTTTTAATATTTATAAAACTCCCGCATCTGCGTTAAAAACAGATCCTTCTTCCGACGGCTCACTTCGATTTCGCTATTGTTGGAAAGTATGACCATGCCTCCTTCGCCCCGAATATATTCCTTCACATGAAGCAGGTTGACAAGGTATGATTTGTGGATGCGAAAAAACCCCGAATCTGCCAGCATTTCTTCGTATTCGAAAACCGGCCTGGAGGAACAAATGACCGGGGCGTTTCTGAAATGAAAGTTGGTATAACTACCCGAGGCTTCGCAAAACAGGATTTCCTCCAGCTCTACAACCTGGAAACCCCTGATTGAAGGTATACAAAGCTTCATTTTCTGCGGGGACCCTGATTTACTTAAATTGTACAGTAGGGCGGATACATTATTATTGGCGGCGCTTAGATTAATTCTCTTAATCGCTCTTTTCACCGCGTCAGCCAACAAGTCTTCATCTATTGGCTTTACGAGATAGTCCACGGCACTGTAATGAAATGCCTGCAGCGTATATTGATTGTGAGCGGTAACAAAAATAATTTCAAAATTAATATTGCCAAGTTCCGCCAGCATATCAAAACTGGTTTTGCCGGGCATCGAAATATCCAGGAATACCAGCTGCGGCTCCAATTTCAATATTTGTTGTTTAGCAGCATCCGCATCAGCACATTCAGCTACGATATTCAAATCAGGGCAATACTCCTGCAACAATTTTTTTAAAGTGTTTAATCCCCTGGGCTCATCATCAACTAAAATGGTCCTGATCATAATCTGTATCAAATATTAAATTTTAAAGTTGCAATGGTGCCACTATCGCTTCTCCCCGGAATCTCTGACTTGTCTTTGATAGTCAGGGAACATTTCAGGTTATATTTTTCGTTAAGCACTTTTAGTCTTTCATAGATATTAGTAATACCCAATGATTGATGTGCTACCAGGGAACCATTTTTTTCTTCAATCGATTTCAGGTAACCAATGCCATGATCTTCAATTTCACAGATCAGTTGTCCCGCGTGGATATAAAACCGGATAAATAATTTTTTTTCGCCAATATTACCCCGTAGTCCATGCCAGATAGCATTTTCTACCAGCGGCTGCGCAAGCATGGGCGCCATTTTCATATTCTCAATATTCCTTCCATCTTCAATTTCTATACGATACTCAAAATCTTCAAATCTCAATTTTTCCATTTCAAGGTATTGCTGCAAATGATCTACGCATTGCCTGACACTGATAAAACTTTGCCTTGAATGTTCCAGGCTTGTACGAATCAGTTGGGCAAACTTGCTCAGGTAGCGGCTGGCGTGTTTTTTCTCGTCTTCTAGTATCATCTCCTTAATGCTATTCAGACAATTGAAAATAAAATGCGGATTCATTTGAGCATGAAGTCCCTTTATTTCCAGTTCTGCCAGTTGTTGTTTATGTGCAGCATCCCTGCGTATTGCTTTTATCCTTTTCCTGATAAAGAAGGCAATTAAACTTGCTACCAGTGCAAAAACAATAACCTTGAACCACCATGTCTGCCACCAGGGAGGGTGTATAATAATATCAAGGGTTGTTATATCCCTGCTCCATTTCCCGTCGCTATTGGCTGAGCGTAGTTCAAAAGTATAATTCCCGGGGGGCAGGCTGGTAAATTTGGCGTTATTGCCAGGATCTGCCTGGCTCCACTCATCATTCAGGCCTTTGAGACGGTAGCTGAATTGATTGTTTTGTTCATTGGAAAAATTGGTTACGGTAAAATGAATCGTCAAAAAATTCTCGGTGTGCTTAAATTGAAGTTCCCTGATGGATGCAGGGCTTTGGTCCAGTAACCGGGGTTTGTCGTTTACCTCAATTGCTGTTATCATCGGAGCAGGGCTGAAGATGTTTTCCTTCAACAACATCGGATTGAAACTGGTAATACCATTCACACCGCCAAAAATTATCGTGCCATCTACATCTGATGAAACACAGGCTGAGTTGTATTCCAGGAAACTCAGCCCGTTGCCCTGGTTATATTTTTTTTCAATATGGTAATCACCCGGGCTCATTCTAAAAAGTCCCATGTTGGTACTTACCCAATAAAATCCCTGCTTATCTTTTTGAATTGCATAGCATACATGCGAATCATTGTCCGTTCCTGGAACGATTTGTTTTATTACCTGGTCTTTTTTAAAATCATAAACAATCACGCCATTGTCTGTGCCAATCAGGAAATAGGTGCTATCCCTGGTTATATGCCTTACCGTAATGGAAATGTCTCTTATCTTTTCAACTACCCGAAAATCTTTGTTGCGGTAATCGTACCTGACCAGGCCCACTCCAATGGTGCCAATCCAGAGAATATTTTGATCGTCTTCGATAGCAAAGCGGCCAACATACGGGCTGGATGGCAGGATGCTTTCGCGGCAGGGCAGCCATTTTTTTTCTTTTATGGAATAAAACGCTGAACCGCCCTGGCCAATTAAAAAAAGACTGTCGGTATTTCTGAGTTTTACCACAGAATAAAACTTCTGCGTCCCCGGGACATTCCGGTCGGAATGATATATAATTTTTTTGCTCCTTCGGTCCAGTTCCATCAACCCACCCCAGCTTGCTATCCAGAGGTTTTGACTATCGCCCTCCGTCATGTCATAGAGCGATTGTGCTTCTACTCCAAAACCGGCTGTGGCTGGGAACTGGGTGAACGAGTTATTTTTCCTGTCCCATTCGCAAAAGCCGCTGTTTTGTGTGCCGACATAGTAAACACCGTCCCTGCATCTAAGAATATCGAATACCATATTGTCGGGAAGGGAGGCAGCACGGCTGGCATCGTGCTGAATGGAGCCAAACTGGTATTTGAGCTTGTCAAATTTTGCAAAACCCCCGCCGCTCAGCCCACACCAGATAAGGCCCTGCCTGTCTTTAAGCAGGCAGAGGACAAAATTTTTCCCCAGAGAACGACCATCGTAGTCGCTATGCACCGCTGTAGATAAAGATTTTGTATCAGGGTCATATTTTAATATGCCCTGTCCCCTTGTTCCAATCCATAGTTTGTCATCAGCATCAGTTGTAAAGCAACCCACGCCTCCCGCCAGGGATTTGAAAAGGTGAACATCGTCGCGACTTTTCATATCGCCGCATAAGTAGAAACAACTATTTAAGGTGCCGACCCATAATTCGTCTCTGTAGGAATACAATTCCTTTATTTCAGGAAAATAATAGTCCTGTAATATTGCTTTCGGCTGGTATCCTTGTTGCGAAACCTCCATTTTGAAAAGCCTGTTCAGCAGACATACAATTATTTCTCCCTTGTGCTCTACGATACTGCTTACCTGGAACTGCAGTCCGGCGTCGGTAAAAAACGAGGTTACCCTTTTATTTTTAGTATCGATGTGGATCAACCCTTTGTTGTAGCTGATAACCCAGTACTCATTCTCTTTAAAGGAGACGATTTTTTTTACCATCAGCTTATCGAGAAAAGATGCATAGGGAAACACCTCACTTACAGTGGCGATACTGTCGCCGTCTGTATCATAGAGGCGTAACCCTCTCAGGGTGCCTATCCACAACAGGTTATTGTAGTTATCAAAATGAAGTCCGGTAATATTATTGCAGGGAAGCTTTTGTCCTTTTTCAGTTTGTGGCAAAAAGACATTAAACTGTTTTCCGTCAAATCGGTTCAGTCCGTCCTGGGTACCCAGCCACATAAAACCGAGATTGTCCTGCGCTATCGCATAGCAACTGTTTTGTGAAAGTCCCACCGAGGAAGAATAATTTTCAAATAGCAGTGTTTGGCTGTGCAACCTACCGCCAGCAAAAAGTAAAGCAATTGCCAGAAGTTTATACATAACAGTATAAAATTAAATATCGGCGGTAAGAAAAAATCAATTGTTTTTGGAAGTACTGCCGTGTTTTCCTTTTAACCGGTCCGGGCCGCCGTTAATACGCCATTACCCACCGTTTAAAAAACCAGCCGGTAAAATTTTATCTAAAATCGGCTAACCATTAAAAAGGCCAGCGCCACCGTTGCTGAGATGGCGGTTGTTTCAGTTCGTTGACCTTATGAATTTTATATCCGTTTCAACGCTGGCTGTCGGCAATGCTTACCTAAAACAAAAATTACAAAAAATGAAAACGATTCTTTTTGCAATGGTTATATTTTTTGGATTTGTCCGCGTAGAGGCACAGGTCTTCAAAAAAATAAAGGACCAGGTAAAGAAAACCGCGAAAAACATAGGGGCTACGGTGGATAATAAGGTGCAGCAGCGAGCTGCTCAAAAGGCATCTGATGAAACCGACAAAGCCTTAGATAAAATTTTTTCAGAGAAAAAGGCCGACAAGAGCGAAAGCAAAACCGACGCTGACACAACCGATGAGTCGCAGTGGCAACAACCGGCTACCGAAGGCGACGCCGCTCCGGCTTCCCTTACGTCAGGTAACAATGATTATACACCTGTTATTTCTTCAGCAACAACAAACAATTCAAAGATGGAGTATCCTTTTATAGTATTAGAGAATGTGAAATTTCATTTTTCGGATCAGCCATTTACTAGTAGCGCCGGCGCAAAATCAACACTTACCTCCCAGGAGTTTATTTACGGTCGGTTGGAACTTGAGGGCGAATCCCTTGCCGAAGTATTTAAACTGGACGCTCAGCCAAACCTGGGTTTTCACTATTTGAATTATGGCGTTTTGATAACGCCAAAGGGCAAGAGCGAACAGGAACTTACCTACGAGCAAACGATCAGTTACACTGTTTACAATAGGAGCAGACCCATTTTAATAAGAGCAGGAGAAGAAAAAAATACCTGGCTCAATTTCGATGTGCTTCCCGCACCTGACAGAATCTCCACATTGCAGGGAGCTGCCACACAACCGCAACATATAAGCGAATTGAAGTTTGCCGCGGGAATGGATGCGTACACGGGAGAATACAGCATAAGACAATATTTCCCCGCCAATGGTATGTACACAGTGCAGGTCGTACTATGGAATTACTCCTTCGACGACTGGGGAAAGCCTTTGGAAAGCGAGAAGAACATTGTTGCCATCGGTGCTTTTGATTACCAGTTTAGCACGAAGGATGGGGCTGTATTGATGGCCAACAGTGAGAAACGTATTGAGGGCGTGCGAATGGCAGAAGACATGAAAAACAAATACACCAGGTTGCCTGACTGGTGGAATGGTAAACCATTTACCCCGGCCGATGCTGTAATGAAACCCGCAACGCTTACCCCCATGATAAAAAATTATTGCAGTAAGTATGGGCTTACTTATATCACGCACAAAGTGTATCCATACAATGGGAATGCCGGGTGGACAATTTACAGGGACAGTCGTACGGGGGAGCCGGTATCGCGTAGAATAGCAGCCGAGGCCTGGACATTATATAAAGATGAAAAAGGCCAATGTCGTTTCGCCGTTGCACGTATTGATCAAAATTATGCAGGCGGGGGCACCTATGGCTCCTCTTATATCTCTGGCCTGAGTGGGGAATACATCGATTGCAGCGTTATCAAATAGTGATTTGCCAAAAACCAAAAGAAAAAAAATAAACACATGAAAATAGAATTGCAGCCCGGCGAATCCAGGATTGATACATGGTCCATACTCTATACACCACCCGGTGGTGGCAAATTCAACGGCAAGCTTACAGTGACCAACAAAAGGTTGATCTATGATGCCAAGTACGATGTATCGGCAAGAGGACTGATCAGCGAAGCCATGTTTATCAAATGGGGCAGCGAAGGATACCTGGAGATCCATAAAAGGGATATCCTGAACATCGAGGTAAAAAAAGAGTTCCTGGCGAAAAAGGCCATACTGACCCTTGCAGACGGTACCATCCACACTTTCAATTATGGCGTTTTAAATATTGATAAAGTCGCAGAAGCTATAAAAGCAAACTGAAGGAAAACCCGGTAAAGTATAGGGCTTAATAAAGAAAACCGTTCACCATGCGTATTGTTTATCTATTATTATTACTGTCAGTTACTATCACTGTCCCTGCGCAGTTTTATATAGGACCTGGTGCACAGGTGCAGGTTACCGGTAGTACAATAATTACCCTGAAGGATATAGACCTGGTGAATAATGGCAGCTTTTCGACAGGTAATGGAACGGTGAATTTCTCCGGTGCTGGCAATGTTTCTGTGGGTGGTACAAATCCGGTACAATTTTTTACGATTCAGATCAACAAAGAACCTGGTAGCAGTGTAGTGCTTCAACAACCCGTTGACGTAAGCGATGAATTGCAGTTTATACAGGGATTGCTTGATCTCAATGGTCACAACCTCGACCTCGGCAGCACCGGGCTGCTTACAGGTGAATCGGAAGATAGCCGCATCATTGGGCCCGCTGGGGGAGAACTGTTGTTCACTGCTTTGCTCAATGCGCCATCAAATTCTAATCCCGGCAATCTTGGTGTCATCATCGAAAGCCAACAAGACTTAGGCAGTGTATTGATAAAAAGAGGTCACAAGTTGCAAGATCTGACTGATGGGAGCATCTTGCGCTACTATGATATAGTCCCTTCCAACAATAGCAATCTCGGAGCTACCATTCGCTTCCATTATTTCGATGCAGAACTTAACAGCCTTCCGGAAAGCAACCTCACATTGTGGCGCAGCACAGATGCTGTCAATTGGTCCGACCAGGGCTACACCAGTAGAGATATAGCACAGAACTATGTTGAGAAAACGGGTATTGATGCGTTTTCGGCATGGACGCTCTCCACATCCTCCACTCCCCTGCCGGTAGTGTTTGCAGGTTTTTATGTACAGTGCGATGGAGGCCGCACCATTCTTCGCTGGAAAACAGCGATGGAAATCAACAGCAGTCATTTTTTTATTGAAAGAAATGCCGGCTCCGGCTGGATGCGTATAGGTGAGCTTGCTGCGGCAGGCAACAGCAGCACGGAAGAAAACTATGAGTTGATAGATAATAATCCGGCTGAAAAGGCCTATTACCGTATTGCACAATACGATATAGATGGACAGGTAAAATATAGCACCATTGCCATGGCAGATTGTGCCACCGCAGATTTGTTACGGGTATGGCCCAATCCTTTCAGGCAGGTACTTACAGTGAAGATCAAAAGCGAGCAAAACAACCCGGTTATACTCAGGATAACAGATGCTAAGGGTGCCAATATCATCACCAGGCAATTGAACCTGATGATCGGACTTAACCAGTTTGACGTGGACTTGCAAAGAGCAGCCGCGGGGGTTTACCTGCTCACGATTGAGTGGCCTGGAGGGAAGCAATTAAAAACTATGCGCCTGGTAAAACAATAGAAATTGTGTCGAAAGGAAAAATGAGTGTAGCCGCATCCCGACTTTAAAAATTTTAATGAAGAAAATGATATACAAGCTTTTTTTTATTGTAATGCTGGCCGGTACTTCACTATCTGGCATTTCTCAAAATGTTGGTATTGGTACTACCGAACCTACCGAAAAATTAGATGTAAACGGCAATGTAAACATTACCGGCAACTTAAAGACAGGCGGTGTTGCAGGCCTGCCTGGCCAGGTGTTAATGATAAATGGCGCAGGTGCCACACAATGGGGCACCCTTCCGTCGCCGGGCGAGGAGTATAAAAATTTTGTGTGCTTTAACCTCGGCAGCGGCACGTGGAATGTACCCGAAGGGGTAACAAAGATTTTAATAGACGCCGGGGGTGCTGGCGGGGGCGGTTCCGCTTATGGAGGCGGAGCGGGCGGGGGCTATGTCAGATCGTGGATCTCTGTTACGCCGGGTACGCCAATTACCTATACTGTAGGGGCAGGCGGTGCCAGAGGGTCTGGAAGTGGCGCAAGCGCTAATGGCCAGCCCGGTGGTAATACAACTGTCAGCATAGTCGGCGGCGATAGGATTGCGTACGGAGGAGACGGAGCCACTACAACATCCAATCATCTCTTTTTTTCGGTTCCTATTGGAGGCAGTTATTATGGAGGCAATAATCAATCTATTGGTTTTGCCGGTGAATCGGGATATCAAAATGATATCAGCTATATAGAAAAGTCTCCGGGTGTTTTTTTACAAACCATACGGGGAGGAAAGGGCGGCGATGGCGCCAACACATTCAATACCGGAGGGCGCGGGAGTTTTGCAAATTTAATTTCAGCAAGTAGTTCTGAAGGGCTGAATTCCGGCCCATCAACAGGCAGGATACCGGGCGGCGGCGGCGGTGGTGGCATAGCGACTAACTCCACGGGGGTATTCTGGGACGGCAGTAATGGCGGTAACGGTAGGGTCATTATATGGTATTGATAATTTGTATTCCTGTGCTTTAATCAAATAGCCTGTTTATGAAAAAATATTTATTCCTGTTGTCATTCCTGGTTTGTGTATTGCAAGTTTTTGCCCAAAACGTCGGCATAGGCACCACCACTCCCGACGCCAGTGCTGCTCTGGATATTAAAAGCACAACGCAGGGATTGCTTATTCCCACCATGACGGAGGCGCAGCGCAATGCCATCAGTGATCCTGCCACCGGACTGCTTATTTATCAAGCTGATGGCAATACAGGATTTTACTACAACAGTGGCACTGCTTCCACCCCGGCATGGGTGTCGATATCCGGCGGAGCGGGCTGGGGACTTAGCGGTAATGCCGGTACCAATCCCGTCAACCATTTTATTGGAACCACCGACATTCAACCTCTTCGATTCCGCATACAAAATGTGAATGCAGGGATTATCGACAGTGCCACAAATAATACAGCCCTTGGTTTTCGTTCGCTGGATTCCATAAGCGGAGGTGTTCATAATACAGCCATCGGCATCAGCAGTCTCATCAGTACCAATACCGGAAGCTACAATACGGGTCTTGGCAGTTTTTCCTTGCGGTATAATACTAGCGGTAATCATAACACAGCCGGCGGTTATGTAGCGCTTCGATCCAATACCACCGGCAGCTTTAATACAGCCATGGGCGGGGCGTCGCTTTATGCTAATACTTCCGGCATTGGTAATGCTGCTTTCGGTTATAGGGCACTTGCTTCGAATACAACCGGAAGCCAAAATACTGCTATAGGAGGTGAATCACTGCTACTCAATACTACCGGTCAAAGCAATACAGGGTTAGGTTTTTTTTCATTGCAAAGAAATACAACGGGTTCAAATAATACCGCACTGGGCACATTCGCATTGCTCAACAATACCACGGGAAGCGGCAATACGGTCTTAGGGATGCAGGCCATGCAATCCAACGAAACCGGAAACAATAATTCGGCCATTGGTACCGGGGCCCTGGCCGTTAATACTACGGGCAGCGGCAATGTCGCGCTCGGTTCAGGTGCACTGCAAAACAATTATACAGGTGAAGCCAATATAGCCATCGGTACGGGTGCTGCAACTAACGGCTACGGCGCTTCTTTCAGGGTAGCGATTGGCGACTCAGCATTATTTAGTAACGCGGGACATTCTAATATAGCCATCGGCGCACAAACGGCACCACACAACAATTTGGGTTCGGGAAATATTTTTATGGGTTTCAGAGCCGGCTATCAGAGTACCGGTGGTAACGGAAATATTTTTATTGGTGGCTATGCGGGTGAGAAGGCAGGAAACAGCGCTGCATCCAATATTGCTATTGGTCAGCAAACCCTTCGCAATAATACAGATGGCTATTTTAATACAGTATTGGGACATTTAAGCGCGGAGAATATTCAGAATGGGTGGGAAAATCTAATACTGGGCAACTTTGCCGGTTCCGGGCTGGTAAGCGGTAGCCAAAATACACTGATAGGTACGGGTGCAAACGTCAGTACCGGGAATATAAACAATGCTACCGCGATAGGAGCCTATGCTACCATCACCGCCAGCAATAGCATCCGCCTGGGCAACGCCGGTACATGGGTGTATTGTACAGGAATCACACAAACCAGCGATGGACGGTTCAAGAAAAATATTACTGAAAATGTCCCTGGCCTGGATTTTATAATGGGCTTGCGCCCTGTAGCCTATCAATATAAAGCGTTCGAATTGGATAAGCATGCCCTGCAACGCAATATGGCCGGGCAGGCCAGGCTGGTAGCCTCCGACTATGCCGCTGCCGATAGGGAAGTGCATACCGGTTTTATAGCGCAGGAAGTAGAAAAATTGATGCAGCAAAAGGGCATAAAAATTAACATGGTACATAGCCCGGAAAACGAAACCGACACCTACGGCATAGCGTACACTCAAATGATAGCTCCACTTGTAAAAGCAGTGCAGGAGCAACAACATTCAATTAAACTTTTACAAAAAGAAAATGCAGATCTGCAAAGACGATTAGAAAAGATAGAAGCACTGATAATAAAATAGCAATGAAAAATATTAATATACCGATGGAAAAAATATTGTTGACAGTGGCAGTCGTATTTTTTGTGACTGTCTGCCATGCCCAAACGCCCCGCAAAGCACAAGTCAAAGATGCCAACGACAAATTTGCCAAACAGGAAGTGGTCTACCGTAAAGCAGCCGTTAATGGAAAGATAGTCTACTTAAAAGGGAAATGTATGTGGCTTAGCACAAAAGCAAAGGTGTGTACTTATTGCGATAACCAGGAGTTGACTGAAAATTGCAGAGAATATATATGTGATAACAGGGGGATGCCGGTCCGGGTAAAACCAAGAACCAGTGATGAAGCCGGGAAAGCGAACACCAATGAAGTTCCCAAAAAGGAAGACCCAGACCAGGGTGGCGAAGTTTTCAAGAAGCCTGATAAAAAGACGAAACAATAGTTAGATATCATAATTAAACCGATTGCCATGAAAAGAATATCATTATTAATTTCAGTACTGCTCTTAGCAGTAACTATCTGCACTGCCCAAAAAACAAGAGATCATCGCCGTAACCCAAAACCCTTTACCCCGCAGCCGGTGCAACCATCTCCCGTTTATCAGCCCAGCCCCGCAGTGCCGGCGGTAACCAGTATCGTTCCAGGCAAATGGTATCATATTAAAAAGGCGGGCACGAAAAGTTATTTGACCATAGATGGACATAGAAACCTCAGCCGATCTAATGCCGTCCTGGCCATCGAAGACATGCAGCAGGATAATACTGCCCAGCAATGGCGTTTCGTAGTTGCAGAAATAGACGGCAGCACCATATATAAACTACAGAATAAAAAATACACGGGACTTCTTCAGGCGGCGCCACGCGAATTGTACCTGGCACAGCCAAGGGATATCACCAATGAAGTGCAGAAAGCAGCCGTAAATTTTATGATGGTTTTAAATCCGGACAAGTCCTGGTATATGATCACGCGCCCTACAGGTAATAATAGAATACTGGCGCTGTCTTCTGAAATTAAAAACGCACGGCATTGTATACCTGCCGAGTCTGCCCCGTTGATTGCCGGCCGTGTTCTAAAAGACTATGAATGTGCCGACGATTCCAAACGGGATTATGTAACACAACCCATATTCACGGGAATGAGCAATCAAAAATGGATCCTGGAAGAAGCCAGGGACAGGTAAAAACAATTGTTTTCAAACCTCTAAAAAATATTCAAATGAAAGCGTTTTTACTATTGGCCATCTCAATACTGGTTATTACTATGGCCCACGGTCAGCCCAAAAGAACAAAAGAGGGATTAAGCGGCAACAACGGCGATACTACCTGGCATAGTAGTGGACCATACAAGCGCCAATTGATCTCCAACGGAAGAGTGACTGTGCATTCCGAGCCAGGCAAATACACGCTCTATGCTACTTATAAAAACAAGAAAATAACGGGCTACCAGGCAGTGGATTCAAAAGGTAATAACCTCCCGGTTAACACGGTAGCCAAAGAGTCAGGCGGTAAATTCAAATGCTATACATGCGTAAGAGTCTGTAATGATGCGGGTAAATGCGCCGAGAATTGCACCGAGCTTACCTGCCCGGATAGTATGGGAGGCGCACAAGCCACTACTAATGAACGCCCCAAACCAGAAGATCCCGACCAGGGTGGAGAAATTTTCAAGAAAGCGGGTAAAAAGGCAACTAAAGCAGCCAGGTCGAACTAGTAAACAGAAATTATGAATCTCGTCAAATCTATCCTGGTAGCATCACTGTTATACTGTTTCTGGATAGTGGTATTAGATATTGGTGCTGCCTTACTGGTAACCATCCTGCCTGAGCCGGGGGCGAGACGATTGAATGGAAATGCCGGCTTCGGTTCCCTGGCATTATACTATACGGTATGGGCCGTTGCCCGTTTCTTCGCTGGATTTTTTTACATTGGGTCAGGTGTCGACTCCCTGAAGGAAAATAAAGGCATGATGAGGGATGTCATTATTGCCCTGGCAGTAGCAATTGTATTGACTTATTTGCTTATTGATCAGTTGTACAGGATGAACGAAATGAATAAGTACGGGATCTATGTTCCGGGAAATGAATACATGACCCTGACCTTTTTGGGAGCATTCTTTTTGGCAATCCTGGCTGGAGTTTATTTCCAGTACCGGGAGTATAAGGACGAGAGGGATTTAAACAAAGCCGTCGAAAGAGAAACTGTATTAGGTATACAATCTAAACTTACCGAAGAAGAGATTGATGCACTATAAACAGAAATATTTTTTAATCAAAAGAAATAGAAAATGAACAAAACAACCACAATTGTTGCTGCCACATTTATTATGCTGGCCGCTGCGGGCTGCAGTAGCAAAACAACTGAAAATTCACAGGAATCACCGCGTGCTGTGGCAGAAACCATTTTTAATACCGCCAAAAGCGGTAACTATGACGCCCTGGCCTCACTAATCGATTCCGAAGCCGATAGCGATAGTAAGATGATAGCCCAGGCTGCTGTTGACAAAAAGATTCAGGAAGAATTCAAAACACACTTTAAAAATGGCAAAATTGTAGGTGATCCGGTTATTAATGGAGACAAAGCCTCCGTTAACATTCTTTTTGGCCCCGACGGCGATAAGGAAGAGACATTTGAAATGGTAAAAAGAGAAGGGCGGTGGTATTTGCAGTCCTTTTAGGTACGACAACCTGGTGTACTAGGTGATTGATAAACCCCAATAACAACAGCTACAACCGAGCTGTCACCCCGGGCGTTGTGAAAGAAAACATTGCTTTAAAGAAAACCAGGCCCGGGGTCTTTCTCAATTTGCTCTCCGTGTTACCCTCCGTGCCCGATTTTTTTGGGCCACGAAGGATTTTACTAGGATCATGACATTCCTAACTTTACTATCGAAATTCCAATTACCCTAAACCTTAACCTTATCTTAACCCTTCTTCGTGAAAACCTCCGTGTCCATTTACCCGGACTACTAGCCAGTTAACATTCCGGTAATATTAGAATCACAATTCATTAATAGTTCCATAACCTGAAATTAATGGGTGGTGCCCACCTTTGCGCCAAATACGATGATATGCGTTTAAGGTTGCAATGGGCTTTCGTTTTTACTTTGTTCTTTTCTTTTGCGCAGGCGCAGACTAACCGGCTTTCCGGTAAAGTGACCAATGAAAAAAATGAGCCTGTACCCGGTGTTTCCGTAAAAATTACCGGCCAGTCGGGTGGTACTACAACCGATGTGGAAGGGCGCTATTCTTTAGTACTCACGCCCGGTACAAAATATGAGATAGAATTTACCGCGATAGGCTACAACCCAAAGAGAGTAAATGATATAACTGTGGGACAGGGTATGGACGAAGACCTGAACATTGTGCTGGAGGTAGAAGCAAAAAATATTGAGGGTGTAGTGGTGCGCGCCACTTCCAGAAGGCAGGAGAACACGGCTGCACTACTGAGCTTTCAAAAAAATAATATTTCAATGTCCAGCGGCCTTGCAGCTGACTTTATCAGGAGAACACCCGATAAAAATACCGGCGAGGTATTGAAAAGAGTGAGCGGCGCCAGCATCCAGGACAATAAGTTTGTGATCATTCGGGGACTGAGCGACCGTTACAACTCAGCTATGATCAACAATGCGCAATTGCCCAGTACGGAACCCGACAAAAAAGCTTTTTCATTCGACGTCATACCGTCAACATTGATCGACAATATTATTATCAATAAAACCGCAACTCCCGAGCTCAGTGGAGAGTTTGCCGGCGGACTTGTGCAGATCAATACAAAGGACGTACCTGCCAGGAATTTCCTGAGCCTTGGGATCAGCTTTGGTTTTAATACTCAATCCGTTTTTAAAGATTTTTTAAGCAATAAACGAAACCGCACGGACTGGATGGGTTTTGATAACGGGAACCGTGACCTGCCCGGAGGTTTTCCAAAAACAGCGCAGGCATACCGTGCCCTGGGCGGCAGCACTGCGGGTGTACAACAGCAACTCGAACTGAGCCGCTTATTCAATAATGATGTGTACAATGAAAAAACATACACCGCTCTGCCTACACAAACATATAGTTTAACCTGGGGTAACCGTTCCACAGCAAGGAATGGCGGTGTTTTCGGTACAGTTGTATCGCTTCAATACCGGAGCAGTATGTTGAAATACGAGGTGGAAAGGAGATTGCATGAAGATGACGGCGATTTGCTCGTTCAAATGCATGATGACCAGAACAGGTATAGCGTGAATGTAGGAGCGCTGGCCAACTTCACTTATGTGAAAGGACGTCATAAGGTTTCGTTCAAAAATATTTTCAACCAGCTTTTGGAAGATAATTACTACACCCGTTCTGGGGTAAGTAACGACCGGTTGCAGGATTTAAACTTTCGTTCCTCGGCGCTGAACCAGCGTACCTTGTACAGTGCGCAACTGGAAGGTGATCATCAGTTGACTGCCAGCGGCATTCGCGTTCGATGGAATGGAAACGTGGCATACAATAGCAAATCGCAACCGGACCTGCGTACATCTGCATATTTTCGTTCGAGGGGCACAAGTAACCCCTTTGAGCATAATGATGATGATACCCGCCGTTTCTTCAGCAACCTGAAAGATTTTAGTTATGGTGGCAACGGAAGCCTAAGCATCCCGTTTACGTTTGCAGGTGATAAACAAACATTTAAAGTGGGTGGCTCTACCCTGATCAGGATACGTGATTTCAGAAGCCGCATTTTACGTTATGAACCAGCAAATGCCACGCAATTCGATGCAACGAAGAACCAGTTGCCATACAATGAAATTTTTGCACCTGGAAATATAGCGATGGATGGCTTCAAGATATTAGACTTCACCAATAACCAGGATAAATATTTCGGCGCATCAGCTACCAACGGCTTGTTCGGAATGTTTGACAACAAGTTTGGCGAAATGGTGCGATTGGTGTGGGGCGTAAGGGTTGAGAACTTTCAACAGTTTCTTACCACAAAAGACGTAACCGCTAAACGCGTAGTTGTGGAGACCGAAAAATGGGACGTGCTGCCTTCATTGAATTTTACACTTTCTCCTTCTACCCGGCATAATATCCGTGTTTCCGGAAGCCGGACTATTGCCCGCCCGGAATTCAGGGAGATAGCGCCTTTTGCTTTCTTTGACTACGAAGTAAACTACGCGGTCAACGGTAACCCCGATCTGAAACGCAGCGCTATACTGAATGGGGATATCAGGTATGAATGGTATCCGCGTGGTGGCGAAGCGATCACTATAGGAGCATTCTATAAACATTTTGATGACCCTATTGAACTGCGGCTCAACCCTTCCAGCGTGCTTGACCGGAGGAACTATGAATATGCAAATGCCGGTAAAGCATATTCGGTAGGTGCAGAGTTTGAGGTAAGGAAAGGGCTGGATTTTCTCAGCCCGGATCTTGAGGCATTCAATGTATTTGCCAACCTTACTTATATCTATTCAAAAGTGACACTGGCATCTACGAGCGGCACTGGTGGCGCTACTACATCAAGCCGGCCGCTGCAGGGACAATCGCCTTATCTTGTTAACGTCGGTTTGCAGTACAACAGCAAAAACACCTTGTGGAATGGCTCGGTGCTTTACAACCGCGTGGGACAACGTGTGGCGCTGGTGGGCATCAACGACCTGGGATTCCCGGATATTTATGAACGTCCCCGCGACCAGGTGGATTTTCAACTTGCAAGAAAGATTTTCAATAAAAGAGGCGAGATCAAACTTACCTGGGCCGACCTGTTGAATCCTGCTTATTATTTCTACGAGAATACAGATAAGAAGAAAGCATTCTCAGCAGACGCTGACCGGATGTTCTACACGTACAAGCCAGGTTCGACCATTTCGGTAGGATTTACCTATGATTTTAATCTTGGAAAAAACAGATAACAAGAAAAATAAAAAATAAAATAAAACGTATGAAGAAGTTTCTTTTTGGTACACTGGCGCTGGTTTCCATTTTCAGTGTCACCTCCTGTGTAAAGGTGAATTTTGATGAAGAAGGAACTGTTGCGCCACCTGTTGATCCCGGCACAAGCAATGTGATTTCAGGCACCATTTCATCCAGCCGTTTTTATGCGAAAGGAAAATATGTTCTCAAAGGTTATGTGTATGTCACAGAAGGAGCTACGCTTACATTTGAAGCAGGTTCGGTTATTCAAAGCGATATCACGGAGAAAGG
>JAEZRB010000225.1 GCA_023412975.1 Bacteroidota bacterium
GTGAGGAGGTGGTCTAAAAGGCATGAGAAAATCTTTTGCTTTCAAGTTATTATTTTGTACCTAATCCAGAAACATAATCCCCACCGACTATTTAAAATAATATTATAAATCTACTCTCATGACTGACGATTCACGCCTCACGATCATACGAGATCAACTTGGAAATTAATTTAAAACTCCGGATCATTAACCTACACAGGGTGTCAAGTGCCTGCTTTGTTGCATAATCCAGGTCAATTGCAATATCCAACGCCGCATCAACTTCTATTAAAGATCCACGAGCAATTTCATAGAACCTTTTTCTTTCTTTTAAAGATTTTCGGGAACAGCCTTCTGCAACATTAAGATGAACTGATAATGCAGCCCGTCTTATTTGCGATATCATTCCAAATCTTTCAACCAGAGGAAACGAATTTGTTTGCCTGTAGCAATCAAGTACAAGTGCTTTTGAGACTTTGAAAACATCAAGTTTTGTCTGAGATAATACCAGGAACATAAAATCTGTTTTCACCAAGCTAGTAAAATCTATCCCTATCTGTACTGTAAAATCACGTTATTAGGCGGGAATTTTCCCTTCTATTTCACGTCTCCAGACCGGCTACTCACAACTCACGCCTCACGCCTCACCCCTCACGTCACCTTCTTTACAAACAATCTTCCCGAATTGATCGCCAGCACCACATCACTTAAACCCATGACTAATGCGGCAAAACCTGGTTTCAAAAATCCGAGTGCAGCAACCGGGATGGCAATAATATTATAAGCAAAAGCCCAGAACAGGTTTTGTTTGATGGTGAGGAAGGTATGCCTGCCGAGCCCCAACGCGGTTGGTAATTTTTTTAAACCATGATTCATCAATACAACCTGCGCGGTTTGCATGGCGATTTGAGAGGCGTCGCTCATCGATACGCCGATGGTTGCCTTGGCGAGGGCAGGCGCATCGTTAATACCATCCCCTACCATCACCGTAGACGCTGCAGCTGAAAGTTGAGCGATTTTTTCCAGCTTTTGTTCGGGCGTTTGTTCAGCAATTACTTCATCGATCCCAAGACTATTACCCAGCTCCTTAGTTTTATCATAACGGTCTCCACTTAGCAGGATAGTCTTTATGTTTTTCGAATGGAGGTAGTCAACCACCTGCCTGGCTTCTGGTCTTATCTCGTCTTTTACATCGATCCATCCCAGGAACTGGTCATTTTTTACCAGGTAAACATTATGAATGTTGTCGCTGGTATACTTTTCGGCGATCTTGTAAGAGCCGGCTTTATAGATATCACCTTCTTTATCCCGGGCCTGCATGCCCAGGCCTTTTATTTCTTCAATGAATTTCCAACGGATCTCATCTTTTGTTTTCCATTCTTTGCTGATGCTTTTTGCGATAGGGTGGTTTGAATATTTTTCAAGGGAGTAGATAATTTTCTTAAACTCGTCAGCGCTTATGCTTGTATTCACCAAATGCCATTCACTTATTTTGAAATCTCCCGTGGTTAGCGTGCCGGTTTTATCAAACACGACCTGTTGGATGTTTTTAAAAAGCTCCAGGCTTCGCGCATTGCGAAACAGGATGCCATTCCTTGCACCGCGACCGAGACCAACAGCGATGGCAGCCGGTGTAGCAAGCCCCATCGCGCATGGGCAGGCAATGACAAGTACTGCAATACTGCGCATTAGTGAATTTGTGAAATCCTGAAGTACGATCCAGTTTATAATAAGCGTGATTGCGGCAATCACCAGCACAACGGGCACAAAAATGGCGCTGATCCGGTCTGCCAGTTGCTGCACAGGTGCTTTTTCACCCTGCGCCTGTTTAACCAGTTTGATGATACCTGATAGAACTGTATCCTCGCCTGCTGCAGTTACATATGCCTTAATGGTTCCATTTACCAGTATACTTCCGCCAATCAGTTTATCCTTGCCTGCTTTATGTACAGGAATACTTTCGCCTGTAATGATAGCTTCGTTTACCTCCGCTTCACCCCAAAGGATCTTACAGTCGGCCGGTACCTGTTCGCCAGATTTAATCAGGACCAGGTCGCCGCTTCGGAGCTGTTCACTTTCCACTTCGAAGATCTGTTCCTGGTGCTGATCGTCATAAGCGATCATATTGGCCATTACCTTTTGCGAGCTGGCCAGTTTATTCAGCGCTTTTTGGGTGGAACGAACAGAAGCTTCTTCCATATAGTTACCCAGGAATACCAGGGTAATGATGGTTGCTGTCGTTTCATAAAACATATAATCAGCAGCCTGCCCTGTGAGGGTGCCATACAAACTATAAATAAAAGAGGCCAGCGCACCCATCGCGATCAGCACGTTCATATTGGGTATGCCGTTACGGATACTTTTCCAGGCGCTTTTGCCAAAAAATTCCATGCCCACAATAAATACCGGAAGACAAAGTGTGAGTTGCAGCCAGGGATTCATTAGCCAGTGAAAATCGAGGCCAGGTATCATGTGCAGCATCAGTACCGCAGTAAAAGGCAGGCAGAAGAGAAAACGATGCAGGTGAGTGGCGAGAAACGGACGCCTGGAACTGGTTACCGGCGCCTGTGTATTGACGATTTCGTAACCGAGGTCCTTAAAGCCCGCTGCCAATTGCTTATCGCCCACGATACCACTTTTGTCAAAGCTCACATCGCCCGTCGCGAAGTTGACCCGAACATCGCGCATACCCTGCTTTTCTAAATATTTCCGGATCGTAAGTGCGCAGTTTGAACAATCCATTCCATCTACTTTCCATTGAATCTTTTCCATAGTTGCTTGATATTATAACAATAGGCCTGTGATCTTGTTGCAAAATTACCAGCGTAATGAAACAGGCAGAAGTTTCATAGCAGGAATATTGGCAACAGGGTTGCTATTCTTATAAATTTGTGAAATGGAATTGGTTTTTTCACTGGAAAACATATCGGAAACTGCAACCATGTTTTGGAAATCGGTCGGTAACGCCAAAGTGTTTGCATTTCACGGCAACATGGGTGCAGGGAAAACAACTTTTATCCATGCGCTTTGTGATGTGAAGGGTGTGAAGGATGTAGTGGGAAGTCCAACTTTTTCTATTATCAACGAGTATATCTATGGCAATGGCGAAGCTGGCAAAATATTTCACATAGATATGTACAGGTTAAAAGATGAGGAGGAGGCCATGCAGGCCGGTGTAGAGGACTGTTTGTATAGTGACCATATCTGTTTCGTAGAATGGCCCGACCGCGCACCGGGAATTTTCCCGGAAGATACGATCCACGTCTTTATCGATACCATGGAATCATCACAACGAAAGCTCAGAATAATCGGGAATTAACTAAATTTGGCCGCAGTCAGTTAGACTACTGTTAACCAACTTCATGAGCCAGCAAAAACCAAGGATCAGTTCATCCTTTAGCTACGAGTACGAGACTTTAGAAGAAACGCTTGACGTCAAGCCAGATGCTGAAGGGATGATGATCGGCATTCCAAAGGAATTTGCTTTCCAGGAAAATCGTGTAGCACTTACGCCAGATGCGGTAAGTGTGCTGGTCAGCAACGGTCACCAGGTGGTGATTGAACACAATGCCGGCGATGCCTCGCACTTCAGGGACAAAGACTATAGTGAAGCCGGCGCGAAGATCGTTTATGAGAGAGCCGAAGTCTACAGGGCGCCTATCCTGGTGAAAAGCGCACCCGAGATCGATGAGGACCTCCCACTTTTGCAAATGAACCAGGTGATCATTTCCCCGATCCATCTTTCTGTGTTGAAAGCTGGAATTCTGG
>JAEZRB010000260.1 GCA_023412975.1 Bacteroidota bacterium
AGGGAAGACACGGCTGTAGGGGTTTCGCCACCGGCGAGATAAATAGTACTGTTTACATACACAGCCGATGCATTGGTCAGGGGATGCGGAAGCTCGGGTAATTCGCTTGAGAGAATGGTCTTTTTTGTTTCGTCCCATTTTAGAAGATAAACCTTGTTGCTGAACCCCTGTTCGTTTTCACCACCTGCATAAACAACTCCCTGTGGCGTTGAGCAATTGGCCGGATAGGCGATGGCTGATGGAAGTTTCACAACTTCTTTTTGTAAAACAAGTGTCCCTCTATGTTCCCTGTAGCTATAAATATCATCGTAATATTTCTTCTTTCCTCCCTGCCAGGGCATACTATCGGGGAAATTGGCACCGCCACCTACGATTAGTATATCGTTATGCACACCGGTAACCGGCCCTGCCACACCGAGGGATTTACTCTTTCCATCGGGAGCTGGAAGTTTTGCCGCAATTTTCCAGTGCAGACTCTTCCCCTTTGCATTTTGCGCGTATGTGAATACTGTAAAAGGCATGATCAAAACAAAAACTAATATGGTCTTTATCCGCATTATCGTTTATACATTGACGGAAGAGGTTTTACCGGTGTGTGAACTAAATTTATCGAAGCCCAGCTGGCTTGCGTCTTTTCTAAATAATTCAAACTGCTCCGCGCTCATATTTTTTACTGGCAGTCGAAACCCACCGCAGTCGAGCCCGATCAGTTTCATATAAGCCTTGCCTGTGGCGATGCCGCCATACTTGCCTAGCAACCTGATCATGTCAATGGATTTTTGTTGTAGCTGGTTGGCTGTTTGCAGGTCATTTTTTTCAAATGCATCGATCAGGTCATAGTAAAGGCCGGGTGCATAGTTGAAAGTACTCCCCACAGCGCCTTTTGTACCAAGCGCGAGAGCGGACAACATATTTTCATCCCTGCCCCAGAGCATATCATATTTTCCATTCTTATAGTTCAGGCAGGAGAGAAAATCCATAAAGTCCTCGTGGGTGTATTTAATACCAGCGAAGTTGGGGATCTTTCCATCTATTGCCTTCAAAAGATCGTACATGGCAAACCCAACACCAGTCAGGACAGGGATGTGGTAATAATAAAATGGCATATCGGGAACCACCGATGCTACTTCAGCGCAGGTCTGGGCGAGCATATCCACATTAGCCGGCTTAAAATAAAATGGTGAAGTAAACGAAATAGCATACAACCCTAATTCTTTAGTATATAGCGCCAGCTCTTTACAATCCTGTATGCTTGTACCTCCCAGGAACATCATCACTTTAAAATCAGTATCGCCTTTTGTCGCCGATGCCCAGGCTTCTGCTACAGCCATTTTTTCTTTGGCCGTCATCGATACGCCTTCTCCGGTGGAACCGCAGATAAAAGCGCCGGTATCCTTGTTATCCTTCAGCATCTGGTAATATGCAGGTACCAGGGACAAGTTCAATGATCCATCCGGGTGCATGGGTGTAAAAGGCGCGGCAATCAGGCCCTGCAAGTGTTCACTTCTCATGTTCATTTATTTATTTGACGAAAATAAAGTTTTAAAAAACCGGGAACAGGAATATTCCCGGTTGTAGTCAAACTGCTGAATGCTTGTATGAAAAAACTATTTTGGTTTTGCTGTAGCGTATCCGGGCGTCTGATCGATCAGTGGATCATTGGTCCAGATAGCCGCTTCTACAGGCCAGAGAATCTTATAACCCTGTGTTGCTTTATCAAGCACACCATAGGGATGACTGGGACTAATGAATACAAGAGGTTCATTGCCATATTTCATCCGGCGTATATCGTACCAGCGTTTGCCTTCATATACAAACTCCTTACTACGTTCTTCGAATATCGCGAGTTCATTCTCATCTTTTGACCCATTCACAAATGGTGTAGGATCAGCATTGGCAAATGCACGATCGCGAACCGGTTTAATATATGGTGTGGGATCACCACCTTCTGCATTAACGATCTCAGCCAGCATCAGTAACCGGTCGGCTTCCCGATATACCGGCCAGTCGTTGGTGAATACCCTTCTGTTGGCAGAATTCATTTCACCGAGGAATTTCACCAGGGCTGTATTGCGTACGTTGACCACCACGTTTCCGCCTGAAGACGTGGTTCTATAGTAATCATAAAATGTTGCATTACGGCGGGTGTCGGCGAGGTCATAAGATTGAAACAGCTCGAAAGTATAGGCATAGCGCTGTATGATCTGTGATGGAGCGCTGGCTACATTCAGTGGATCAACTAATGTAGGTCCGAGAGTAGTCGAATCCTTGACATGCAGATTATCGAAATTAAAAGTCGAATATAGAAAATAGGAATAGGCTGTTCCCATCTCGGCTTCGCCATCGCGATAACGCATTGCCAGGATGATCTCGTTGTTATTTTTATTTTTGAAAACATCAGCGAAATTTGAAAGCAGGGATGGTCCTGTAATAGATGTAAGTGCAGCTTTTGCCACGGCCAGGTCTGCGGTGTTATTGTACACTTTTGCTGACCAGAGATACACTTCGCCTTTCAGCATCAGTGCTGCCTGCGGATTCCATTGGCTTTTATCGGCTGGTGAAACAGCTGAGCCAAACAGTGTTACCGCGTTATCTACATCGGCTTTTACAGCAGCCAGTACTTCGGCTTCCGATGACCTTGCTTTACGCAGGGCTACCGGGTCCGTATTTCCATTCGACACTTCGGGTTCCAATCTTATAGGAACACCGCCGTAGGTGCGAAGCAGGTGGAAATAATAATAAGCACGCATCGCATAGGCCTGGCCCAACAGATAATTTTTTCTTTCGCTGGCGATAAAATCAATCGCTTCAACTTTCTGGATAAACAGGTTCAGTTGGAGTATGGGATTATAAAACCCTGCCCAGCTGCCAACACCCGCAGAAGTTTCCTCAATCGCCTGGTTTATGATGGTCAGTTCATTGAGCGAGGTATTTTGGCGGTCAACGCTACTAAAGGCGCCGCCTCTCATTTCGCCAAGACGAAGGAACATAAACTGGTTGTTTCGGAACTGGGTATGCATGCCCACCATAAAGTTGGCAACCTGGGCTTCGTTTTTCCAGAAGTTCCCATCACCGTAATAATCTTCCGGGGCAAGTTCCAGTGTTTTACGGCATGATGACAAAGCGATGCCCGCTATTGCCACATAAAATATATACTTAAGCTTTTTCATAATCGAATAGTTTTGCTAATAAATTAGAAGGTTAGGTTGGCGCCGAAAACCAATTGTGTAGGAATGGTATAAGCGCTGGACTGCTGTCCGGTCCGCTCCGGTAAATTCAACAAACTGTTTGTAATATAACCCAGGTTCTGACCGGTGACAGTCAGCCTTAGTCCGCTTGCCTTTATTTTTCTTAACAAATGTGTCGGTAAAGAATAGCTCAGTGAAACTTCACGGAACGCGAGGTAACTGGAGTTTACAAAGAACATATCACTGGGTCTGTCCATATTCTTGGTGTTGAGCTGATCAGCCCATTGGTACCGGGGATATTTCGCATTTGGATTTTCTGGTGTCCAGGTATCTTTTACTATATCTGTCGCATTAAACTCACCTTGTGCACTTGTCAGTGCCCACATTTGCATAAAGTCCTGCTGGATGTGTCCGAGGGCGAAATCCAAACGGGCAAACAAACTGAAACCTTTCCAGCTTACGGTAGTGTTGAAACCTCCGGTCCAGCGAGGTATCGTACGTCCCAGAGATACCCGGTCGCGATAATCGATCGTGTCGTTATTGTCAATATCCTTCCACATCACATCACCCAGTTGTGTGGCAACGTAGAGCGGGTTGTTAGCAGGGCGGCCGGCATTGAGATTATATTGCTGGATCAGCTGCTGGCTGGCAACACCTCGTCCGGCACCACCATTTTGATAAGCTTGCTTGGCGGCTTCGTCAAACTTGTTGTAATTATCCAGGTCCTTTTGCGTACGAATGATTCCTTCAGCTACGAAGCCAAAGAGTTCACCCCATTCCTGGCCTTCCTGTAAACCACCCACCCAGATCACTTGTCCGGTTCTCGGGTCATATATCTGTGTACCATCCTGCCTATTGTTTGGATTACCATTAAAAGGCAATTTCAGCACGGTGTTCTTGTTCCAGGCAGCATTTGCACTCACCTGCCATGAAAATTCTCTGCCCTGTAAAATTTTATAGCTGGCGTCCAGTTCCACACCACGGTTGCGCATGCTACCATTATTCGTTCTGATCGTTGAGAAGCCCGATGAAGTGGGGAGGTTTACCAGCGCCAGTTTATCATCGGTCACCCTGTTGTAATATGCGATCGAAGCATTCAGGCGATTGTTGAAAAAGCCCATGTCTGCTCCAATTTCGGTTGTATTTGTTTTTTCCCAGCGCAGTGAAGGATTCGCAAGGCTTGTTTGCAGGAAGCCAATGTTTCCGTTGTAAGGGTTCTGCGAACCATAAGCGCCCTGTACTTCATAGAGGCCCACGGCATTGCTGGTTCCAATACCGATATTACCATTCTTACCCCAACTGGCTCTCAATTTCATGTATGATAGCCAACCACGGGTTGAGGACATGAAATCTTCGCGGTGAATTAACCAGCCCACAGAAGCGGCTGGGAAATTGCCGTATTGATTATCGCCGTTAAGTCTCGAAACACCGTCTCTGCGGATCGTGAAGCTTGCCAGATATTTTCCATCCCAATCATAAAGAATGCGGCCAAAACCTGAAAGGATTCGGTCCCGGTTGTGATAGGTATCCGTACCACGTGTTTGAGTAGTGGCATTATTGAGTGTGTATTGCAAATCTGCGAAGTCATCTGTAGGTGCCTGGCTTCCGGAAGCGCTGATACCACTTGAATAAGCATTGTAGTACTCGAAGCCTGCCATCGCCGCTATATTATTTTTACCGAGGAAGTTCAGTTCATAGTTGAGGATGGCATTGTAAGTTTGGCGAATTGTTCTGTCGAACCATGCGCTTGAGGCCCTTGTACGGTTCCAACCCGTGTTCGGGTTGGTGAGGCTGAGCAAACCAGTACGGAAATCTCGGTTGAAAGACTCTCCTACTTCTTCATCATACATCCAAATACCGCCAAGTTTAAGGTAGAGATCTTTCATAATGTCAACGCGGAAGGATTGTCCCAGCGTGAATTTGTCGGATTGATTATCGCGTTTGTATTTATCAATGTTCACAAGCGGGTTACCATCGCTGGCATCACGACCGAGTATGAATTCTCCGTTAGCATTTGTCCCCCGCATCGTGGGGGGTGCTGAAAGCATACGTCCCCAATAATTCGACTCACCATTCTGTAATGTCTGGTCGCGCCAGTTAGCTTTATTAAATTGGAGGCTGCTTTCAGATTTAAGCCAGTCTTTGATCTTGTAGTCGCCATTGAGCGTAAAGGTCAGACGCCTGTAGAAAGTTTTCAGAGATAACCCATCTTCATCATAATAACCCAGGTTGGCGAAATAACCACCGCGGTCGTTACCACCACTAAACCCCACGTTGTATTCCTGGATCGTGGCTCTGTCATGCAAACCATAATCGCCGTAGTTAAAATCTCTGTATATCAGGTCGGCATAAGTACCGTTTGGATCGTAGTTGCCATTTGCATCGGTTGGCACTGCATCTTTCATTTGTTTCCAGCCTGGCTGAGTAAGTAACTCGCGGTTTATATCATTCAAACGCATCACGCTCCACACGGCGCGGTTATCGTAGTTGCCATCGAGGATGGCGCCGGTTACCGGATCTTTATACAGGTTGCCCGTTGCCCTGGGACCGACACCAGAGAGAGCGGTATTGGAAGCAACTGTACCAAAAGTGCCATTGAGGATCGCCTGTACAACACCCATACGGCTCCATTTGATATAATCTTCTGCGCTTAGGAAATTATAAGGGACGTTGAGGAAACTGGTGCCCCTTCTTACATTGAGGTTGACGGAAGATTGTCCTGTTTTTCCTCTTTTTGACGTGATCAGGATCACACCATTACTGGCTCTTGCTCCATAGATGGCAGTTGCCGAAGCGTCTTTTAATACTTCTATGCTTCCGATATCCTCGGGATTGATATCGCTGAGTGAGCCTCTTACCTGGCCATCCATTAAAATGAGCGGACTTCCCGAACCATCGAAATTGGTACCACCGCGTAATACGATAGAAGGCAGAGAACCCGGGCGGCCGGTACCGGTAGATACCCTCAGACCCGGAATCGTTCCTGCAAGGGCCTGTGCAGGGTTGGAACGTAATCCGGTCTCAAGAATCTTTGCATCCAATTTAGCCACCGACGAAGTGATCTTGGAACGTCGTGCGGTTCCATAACCCACTACCACTACTTCCTCAAGTTTAGAACTGGCACCAGGTTGTAAAGTCAGATCGATCGTTGATGAACTACCAACCGGTTGTTCTACTGTGGCAAAACCGGCATAACTAAATACCAGTACATCACCTTCAGTGACGTCGATAGAATATTCCCCGGCTGAATTAGTTTGGGTACCCGTTATTTTTCCTTTAACGGTTACACTTACTCCCGGGAGAGGTTGTCCGCCCTCCTGTGACCGTATGGTCCCGGAAACTTTTTTACCCTGTGCCCACACAGAAGCCGCCATCAGCATAAAACTGATCAGCATTCCTAATTTGAAACATGCAGTCCTCATACAAGCAATTTTTTTGATTTAATGAAGTATTATGTATGACATAATAAAGTTAAAGACATTTACGTTTCCTAACCAAATATTTTATAAATTTTTTTTAATTGGTTAATAATCAATGTAAAATTTAGTCCAGGAATTTAGTATTTTAGACTTACTGACGCTTTTAGCTAATTTTGTATTAAGTCGCACATATTTATATGAATCTTGCAGCATTAAAGGATAACCTGAAATCGGTGGATACCAGTTCGCTTGTAGACCGTGTAGAAGCCAACCTGGTGAATCTTCTACAGGAGCGGAAATTGAAAGTGGGTGATTCTATACCAAAAGAACTCGAATTAGCCGAATTGCTGGGTGTGAGTCGCACCGTTATCAGGGAAGCCCTTTTGCGATTGCGTACTATGGGTCTAATTGAATCCAAAAAGAAAAAAGGCGCGGTGATTACCAGTCCCGATCTATTTGGAATTATGAGCAAAAGCATGAATCCGCATATTCTCGACCAGGAGACTTTACGAGAGATGTTTGAGATCAGGCTTGTACTCGAGATCGGAATGGCCGACCTGCTATACCAGCGTATCACCAAAGCTGATATCGAGGAATTGAAGGAGATCGTGAGTACCGAACCACCGGCTACGCAATTCCACTTATTCAATATTGAACATGAGATAGCCTTTCACGGCAAGCTCTACGAGATCACCGGCAATAAAACGATGAAAAAATTTCAGAAGATGTTGCTGCCTATTTTTGATTATGTCCATCATAGCGGGCTACTAAAGAAACAAACGGCCATGAGAATGTTCGTTTCACATAAAGAGCTGGTTGATATTCTTGAAACAGGTACACCGGAAGAGTTTAGGATCGGTATGCGCCAGCATTTAGAGAATCACTTTGCGAGGCTGTTTGATAAAGAAATTCTTCCTGGATAGAATGCTGGATGCTGGATACTGGATATTGGATGCGGGATACTGGATAGGAAGTTACAAATAGGAGGTAAATTACGCACTCTGATAATAAATATTCACAGGGCAAGTATTCGACTCTTGCCCATTTTTAAAATTCAATAGATCTCTCTAACAAATCCTTTTTCTCCATCATCCTTTTTAGCAACACCATTTGGTTCCTTGCTCTAACCAGGTTGTGTCTTGGATACTTCGCACCATAGTAGACGTCATTGTTGAGAAAATCAGTAAGAAACCGCAGGGCCTGCATGTAGATCATAAATGTGCCGGCATAAAAGAAATATTTTTTCTCAATACTGGTCAGTTCATCCTTCATCTCGTTGTAATAGCCCTGTACAATGGCTTTATAAAAATCTTCGCGGATAAAAATCCGGTCTGTATCTTTTTCCTCCTCACTAACCGGTGATAGGTAAGTACGCATCATATCGCCAAGATCGCTGATAAAATAACCCGGCATTACCGTATCGAGGTCGATCACGCAGATACCATTTCCTTGATCATCAAATAAAACATTACTGATCTTAGTATCATGGTGTGTCACACGAAGTTTAAATTCCGGGTTCGTTTTGATATTCCTGTACTCCGAAACAATATCAGCATTAGAAATCATAAAGCTCACCAGGTTGGACGACTCATTAACCCTCTGCTTGTTGCCATTAGCCAGCGCCCGGAGGAATTGTTCGTAGCGTAAAACCAGGTCGTGAAAACAGGGAATGGTTATTCTAAGCTGGCCTGTGTCTAATCCATGCAGCAATCTTGTAAACCTTCCAAATTGTTTCGCTGCTTCGAATGCCTGTTCGGGTGCTCCCACCACATCTTTTGAATGCGAACCCGATACAAAAGGAAATAGCCGGTAATAACCCTGGTCGGCCCGGTAAACCAAATCTTCACCTTTTAATGTTTTCTTGGGTGCAACAAAACGATACTCAGGATGATGTTTTTCCAGGTGATCAGCGATGAGGCGGATATTATATGCTATATCGGCCGGCTCTTTAAAAACTGTGCTATTGACTTTTTGGAGAATAAAAGATTCCCCACCAGATTTAATCTTCCAGGTATGATTGATCAAACCTGTACCAAAGGCTTCGATTTCCGATGACTCATCAAGAATCCCATACGCCGGTAATATATTATGTAGCTTTTCCACTATTCTATTCCAAAAGTATATTTCTTATTTCTCACTAAATTTTGGATCAATAAACTCCCATTCCCGTATATGAGAATGCTGGTGTTCCCGTTTTTGTATTTCCTCCATCTTCCTGATGATCTCAGGGTGCTGGTCCGCCAGGTTTTTTGTCTCAGCACGATCGGTTGATAGATCATATAATTGCCAGGCAGCTTTGCGGTCTTTTTTCACATCGGAGCGAATACCCTTCCACTTCCCCAGGCGGATGGCCACCTGCCCACCTTTCCCGGGAAACTCGAAATACAAATATTCATGTGATTTTTGTGATGCGTTATTCCCGATCAATGCCGGCAGAAAAGAAATACCATCCGTATCGCCATAAATTTTACCACCACACAGTTCAGCCAGTGTAGCCAGCAAATCATACTGTGTAGAAACATGATCTGATACCGATCCCGGTCTGATATGACCCGGCCACCGCACCAGGAAAGGAACGCGGATACCACCTTCATACAAATCTCTTTTTTCTCCACGCAAACCACCCGTGGCATTGAAAAAATCAGGATCGGCGCCGCCTTCAACCGATGAACCATTATCACTGGAAAACATGATAATGGTATTACTATCCAACCCGGCTTCCCTGATCTTTGCCATGATGAGTCCTACCTGTTTATCCAGATAACTTACCATCGCAGCATACGCAGAGCGTGGATATTTATGTGAAGCATATCCTTTCTGTCCATGGTATGGCTTCTCTTCAAATTGCCCGAGGTATGGCTCCAAGGCTTCATTTGGCACTTGCAGGGATACATGAGGCAATGTGTAAGGCAGGTACAGAAAAAAACGTTGGTCCTTATACCGGTCAATAAATCCAAGCGCTTTATCAGTCATTTTATCTATCGAATAATCCCGGCCCTTGAAATAATCAAAGTCTTTCTGCGTAGTTGTTGCTGAGTCGGTGGGACGATGGACAGTGATCACAGGATTGTTTAGTGTATCCCAGCGACTATTCTCCCAAAGATGCGTGGGATAATAATTATGCGCCTGCTTTTGATCAAGTACGCCATAATAGTAATCGAACCCATGCATCAGCGGATCGCCACTAGTTCCAGCCATACCCAACCCCCACTTGCCTGACATACCCGTGATATACCCAGCCTGCTTCAGCATCTTAGGCAGGGTGAAAATGCCTTCAGGCAGCGGCATCTGTCCGCCTTCTTCATCATCACGGAACCCGCCGAGTTCGTAATTACCACGTATATAGGAATGGCCTGCATGCTTACCTGTCATCAGCATCGCTCTTGAAGGTGCACATACTGGCGCACCGGCATAATGCTGTGTGAAACGTATACCTTCTTTCGCCAGCCCGTCGAGCTGGGGTGTTTTTATTTTCTGCTGACCATAACTGCCCAGTTCACCATAACCAAGATCATCGGCGTAGATATAAATAATATTGGGAGTATTCTGCGAAACACTCTGCGCCAACACCAGCGATGTATGCAGAATGCATATACCTGTCAGCAGGAGCTGTACGATGTATAGGCCGCAGCTTCGTTTCCGCATAGTAGACGAATAGGTAAAACAAATTTTTCGTGAATTTAAAGCATTAGTCTGCCACTTTTATATGCAAACGGTTGCTCAATCGTATTACAGGGAGATGAATGCTCAAAGACGAGCTATTAATATCCAGGAGTTACCGGTTTTTAAGCAGCTCCAAGACCTTTTTTAATTTCTTTGGTTTGTTCATATACTTTGCAAGGTCGAGCAGTTCCACCTTGCGAAATTCAACAGGATGGCTTTCACTTTGCAGCGAGATCGTGCCTTCTTTGATCAATCCCCCGTCTTTTAGTCCGGCCTGTTGCACCCATTTATCGTTGCCATCATATTGCGGTTTCCCGTAAACCAGCACCGTATCTTTTTCTACAATATGCTTTACGATAGAATCGCCCAATACCAGCACCTGCGCAGTCACCCATTGATCACCGTGATATGTTTTGGAAGAAGAGTTGACACAATGTGGTGTAAATAATTTGCCATCCATCACTACATTAGTGCCCGGTGTACACAAGTTGTTGGTCGTTCTGTTGTCTTTACCATTGCCACCCAGTAATTGCGCTTCCATTGAAATGGGGAAATCCTGATCGAGCGCCATGGTTTCCGGTGATTGTCCATGCAGCATCATCCCGCTGTTGCGAAATGCCCAGCCGGGTCCGTCGCTGATCTGATCACCGATAAAGCGGTATTCCACTGCGAGCAGGTAAGCCGAGAACTTTTTCTTATAGAACATATGGCCAAACCTTTCTTTGAACTGTCCGCCATACTGGTCATAACTCACTTTGATTGCACCATTCTCAACACGAAATGTATTTCCGAAGTTGTCGTTCACGGGGTAATCTTTGATCTTAACCGTCCAGCCGTCCAGGTTTTTACCATTAAACAGCTTTACCCATTTACGTGGCTTTATTTGTTTTTGAGCAAGACCGCTGATCGCGGCCAGGAGAAACGCAAGCGTAAATATTTTTTTCATACTTGAATTGTGCTTAATCAAAATTCAGGAAAATATCAATGGATGCAAGAATAATGCGGCATTCTTTTGAAAAATAAATTTATCGGGATGCGTTGCATCTTTCACTTTATAGAGCCTTATAAGCGGCAGCAAAACTGTTTGTGTTTACTTCACGCATCTGAATCCGGTATGTTCGAGGCCAGTGTCAGGGCTGCTCTTCATACGTCGCGCGACGCGATAACCGCTGCAGTAACTATCATTGCACAAAAAACTCCCGCCCCGCAAACTTTTCTTTGGCATTAATTCTTCTTCCGGATCATAACTTTTTGCAGGACCCCCGGGATCTACAGATACCTGTTTTGCCTGCGATCCATAGTAAGCCGCATCGTACCAATCACTGCACCATTCCCAAACATTGCCTGCCATATCATATAATCCATATCCATTTGGCGCGTAAGATTTTACCGGCGCCGCAGTCGCAAAGCCGTCTTTCATTTCGTTGAAATAAGGAAACTTTCCTTCCCAGCTATTAGCTTTCGGCCGGCCGGCGTTTACATGTTCATTACCCCAGGGATAGACCGCATTTGCCAGGCCACCGCGTGCCGCGTATTCCCATTCAGCTTCAGTAGGCAGACGCTTTCCTGCCCATTTGCAATAGGCCATGGCGTCGTACCAGCTTATATGAACCACAGGAAAATTTTCTTTCCCTATGATACTGCTACCAGGACCCTGCGGTTGTCTCCAGTTGGCTCCATTCACCCATGACCACCACTGGCTGTAGTCCCTGAGATTAACCGGCCCTTCAGCTTGCCTGAAAACAAGTGAAGCTGCTACTAAGACACTGTCTGGCGGTTTGGGTGTACCGGCTGGCAGTGTTTTTTTCAGTTCTTCCCAATCCGGTTTTCGTTCGGCGGTAGTGACATATCCTGTAGCTTCCACAAATTTTTGAAACTGCGCATTTGTTACTTCGGTCTCATCCATCCAAAAACCCTTCACCTGAACCTGGTGCTTGGGATATTCATCCTCACTGGCCTGGTCATTATCCGCACCCATCATAAAACTTCCACCAGGAATAAATCGCATGCCTACTGTAGATGAGTCGGCAGAAACTGTTGTAGGCATAATGGTATCTGCTGCCGTAAAACGCTGCGGGATGTCCATGCAGGAGTGGCTGGTATCTTTTTCGGTATTAGTTACCTGCACGTTACTTTCGCTATTGCAGGAACTAACAACACCTGCCAGCAAAAACGATATCAAAATAAAATCCCGGGTATGCATGTCGTAAAGTTAATTCTATTGATCAAGTCGCAGATGGGTTTAGTAGTGGACGGGTTGGAATAGGATGGGATGAATAAATAATAATGGGAAAAAAACGGAGGAAAACGTTTTCTTTCACTTGGAGATCAGCAAAGCTGTGAGCGATATTTACAGTGGAAAACAATTAATCGATTAATAATTATACATATCGTTTTTCAGGCTGGAGTGCAGGCGGGTGTGGGAGGAGTCTGTCTTAGCCGCGGACCGTCATACGGTAGCCAAATCCGCTCCAGTTCAAAACTGGGAGGGCCCGCCGGGAGCTGTGAGGTCGCGAAAATTATGAATCGAATTGTTGATTCCGCCCAAGTAAAATTGAAGGAAATAAATCCCGGATTTTAGCCAGTGGCAGCTCATTATATTCAAACGAAAAAAAACGTTTATTATCGTTTTTTTCACTTGGAGTACTGCAAGGCATCAAGTGATATTTGTTTTGAAAAACAATTAATCGATTAACAATATACATATCGTTTTTCAGGCTGGTGTGCAGGCGGGTGTGGGAGGGGTCTGACTTAGCCGCAGGACCGTCATACGGTTACGAAATCCGCTCCAGTTCAAAACTGGGAGGGCCCCGCGGAAGCTATGAATTTGCAGTCAAATATGAATCGAAAGCCGCTACATTTCAACATAAGCAATAGTCACAGCAGTGGCATCACAGTTTTCTCCCCAAAATATTTTTCCCACGCTCGTCAAGAAAACACATCTCTCCCCATCCTCATCTTAATTGTACATCACTCACTCAAATCATGGTTTACATTATTATTTAATGCAAACGGTTGTTTCTTTGTTTAACAAGGGATTTAATTATTTTCAGGGCTCAATAAAATATTCATGCCGGAAATCACCTTGACAACCACCAACACCAGGAACCAAAGTTATATCATGCCGATGCTGATTATCGGCGCCCTGTTTTTCATTTTTGGATTTGTAACCTGGGCAAATGCCACCCTGATCCCATATCTGCAGATCGCCTGCGAACTGACGACCTCAGCCGCTATGCTGGTGACTTTCGCCTTTTACATATCCTATGCCGTGATGGCCTTCCCTTCTTCGTGGGTATTGAAAAAAACAGGCTTTAAAAAAGGCATGATGCTCGGACTATTGCTGATGGCAGTGGGTGCCCTGATATTTATTCCCGCGGCTAATAGCAGGACCTACACAATATTTTTGATTGGCCTGTTTGTTATAGGAACAGGACTTGCGTTATTGCAAACTGCCTGCAACCCTTATGTCACCATCCTCGGGCCTATCGAAAGCGCCGCAAAGCGGATCAGCATTATGGGTATTTGTAATAAAGGCGCCGGTGCACTTGCCCCTCTGATTATGGGCGCTATCATGCTCGACAATTCGGAGGCGTTGCAGACTAAACTACTTACCCTGGATGCAACACAAAAAGCAGCTGAACTCGATTTGCTGGCTTCAAAAGTGATCGTTCCTTATATCATCATTGCAGCGGTATTGGTTGCACTCGCAGTCTTTATACATTTCTCAAGCCTGCCCGAAATAAAAGCAGAAGGCGAAGATGAAAACGATACGGCATCAACCGTGAAAAACCGTGAAAGCATCTTTCACTATCCTTATCTCTGGCTGGGCTTCGTCACCCTGTTTTTATATGTGGGCGTGGAAGTATTGGCAGGCGACACGATTTCGGTTTATGGCAATTCACTGGGTATAAGTCTCGATGTGGCCAAACATTTTACAAGTTATACCATGATCGGAATGCTGGTTGGCTACCTGCTCGGCATCGCCCTGATCCCAAAATATATTTCACAATCAACAGCATTGAAATTTTCAGGCATCCTGGGATTATTGTTTTCCCTGGGCGCGATTTTTACTACAGGTTCTACTTCTGTTTTCTTTATTGCCATTCTTGGTTTTGCCAATGCACTGGTGTGGCCGGCGATCTGGCCGCTTGCGATCAATGGCCTGGGAAAATTCACTAAGACTGCCTCAGCATTATTGATCGTAGGTATAGCTGGTGGTGCAATCCTGCCAAGGTTATGGGCAAAACTGGGAGAATCCGTCGGACTGCAACAGGCCTATTGGATCATGGTGCCCTGCTACCTGTTCATTTTGTATTTCGCAGTGAGTGGGCATAAAGTGGGGTTGAGGAAATGATATCCCCTGGTGTAAATTTTCAATGGAATATGGAATATGTAATCATTGCTGTCCGGAATAAATTGTTGAAATATGTTCAAACCCGGGACTAGTACGGGTTTGTGCATAAGTCTAAAAGTCCTGGCTTGACTGCCAGATCCTACCTACTTTTTTGCCTTGAGTGGCTGTTGCGCAACATCGTTTTATCAGATACCGTCCGTTTATTATCTGGCAATTCAATACAATTGACGTTTATGGTGTATATAAATTGAAAAAATAGGTTGAGGCCTAAAATAGGCCAATAATCGTTTAAACAAAGGCTTTATTAGGCATTTCCCCATTTCGAGAACCATGGTTTGTGCCAATATCGGTGTGTGCTTTAATAACTTCTTGATATTATAAGCCGTTGCTGATAACGTCATACATTTATTTGCCTGCGCGAGCCCTTTTGTATTCACTTTTCTCATTCCAAAGTAATTTATAAGACTGCCAATAACGGGTTCAATGGTGGCCTGCCGCTTTTTCATTAAGATTCTTGCTTTTTTGGTTTGCATTCGTACATGCATTCTTTCATAATAAGGGCGGTCTGTGGTATCTCTAAGCACCGTTTCGTTGTTTTTGTAGCTGGGACATTTATCTTTAAAGGACATTCTTTACATTCTTTTCTGCTTATTCGGTACTCTTTATTGTAAATCCCTGGAGATATTTCGTATGTTCCTTTATAAACTACTTGCTTATTATTCAGGCAAGTGTAGTAGTCACCCTCCTTGTTATAAATAAATCCCGGTTTTTCATATACAAACTGCCCCCTGTTAGGAATGTAACCAGTAATGTTGTTGTCTTCTAACGCCTTAAGGGACTCACCGCTGCTGAAACCCTTATCTGCAATGATTTCTTCCACCTGGATGCCATTTTGATTCATCGTTTCTATCAAACTTTCAATCACAGCGGGTAGACATTGGGAGTCTCTTTGGTTGGCCTCAAAAGCCTGGATATGAGTAATTACATGCGAAGCTGTATCAACACTTACCTCTCCCAGGTAGTTGAGAGCAGTAGCCTTCCCGGGTTTAACAGACATCTTTGCATCTGGATCTGATGGACTATAGTGGGTTTTGTTTTTAGGATTTTTCTTCGGTGCAAGCGCATCGTACTCTCTTGGACGATTTTGGTTAATGTCCACTAAAGGGACATTAGCTTCCTCCAGGTTTGAATTCAACTCTTCAGTGAAGTCAACCGCATCAGTAAGGATTTCACGTTCAACTAAACTATCCAGCGATGCATTGGCTTTTACATACACGCCATCCACAGCTTGCCTTCTGCCAGCGACCATGCCTTTCTCTATACATTGCTTTAAAACTGTCCTGAACACTTCGGTAAACACTTCCTGCCCATATAATTGTCTAGTCCTGCTAAGTGTACTGTGCCAGGGAAGCTCTTCATCTAGATTATAACCAAGAAAATACAGGATATCTAACCGCATTTTAGCTGTATTGATAATACGCCTGTCACTATTCAGATTTTCAAGATATCCTATCAGCATCAGTTTCATAAACACGACAGGGTCCACGCTTTTTTGTCCTTCCTTACCATAGTAATCAGCAGTTCGTTTATATAAAAACTTAAAATCAATCACATCATTCAGCCGCCGATATAAATTGTCTTCCGGAAGGTGGTCAGAAAGCTGGAAACTCACAAAAAGTTTCTCCTGGTATTGCTTTTTTCCTTGCATTCCGTAAAATAAAAACAAATTAAAACCGATGTATTTTTAGATATCCACTACCTGTGAGTTGCGCAACAGCCACTTGATGCAAAAAAGTAGCAAAAAAGATCAAGGCTTCAGAAAAATGGCTAAAAATTACTTCGTAAGCCTGTCGCCGGCGAACTCGCTCCTGGATTGCATTTGAGTGTTAGCTAATCTGCGCTCGAATCCCGATAGCCATCGGGACCGCTCCCTTACGCTGCGTAAGACGGCTTACTCCGTAATTTTTTTAACGCTATTTTTCTGAGGCCAGGTTTTCCCCGGACAACAATGATATGTAATTGGGAATTTGTAGAACCATTCATTACTTTCAGAAGATGCCATCGGTATTATCCGAACCGTTCAACTGCAAAAGGACGAAGATCTACGCTGGTTTTCTTTTCATCAACCAGTTCACCAACCAGTCTGCCGGTTCCTGCTCCGAGGCTAAGCCCGATCATGGCATGACCCGTTGCAACCACCACATTGTTGTAGCTGCTGATACGGCCGATATAAGGTAATCCATCTGCTGAACAAGGACGATATCCATACCATATTCTGTCATTGGGAGGCATGGCAATATCAAACTGCGGGATAAACCTTTTCACCGCATTTAATATCCCTTCTACTCGATGATACCTCGGCGGCGTATTGGTAGGTACTACTTCCATAGTTCCACCAAAACGAATCTTATTACCATCCATGGGTGTGATAGCAACCCTACCTTCCATTAACACCGCAGGGTGGTTCATTTTATAAGGTGAGTCTTCTAAAGTGACAGAATAACCACGCCCAGGCATCATAGGGATCCTGGTACCGAGCATTGCTGTAACCTGGCGACTCCAGGCACCTGTTGCAATGACGATCTCATCCGCATCGTAAGAATTCTTTGCTGTGATGACTTTGGTAATACGATTGGTTTGCTTTTCAAATCCCTTCACTTCTTCATTTGCGATAAACTTTACACCGCGCTGACGAAGTAGGTTATACAGGCCAGTCATTAATTTATTGGGATAAAGATGCGCATCACATTTAAAAATGATCGCACCCAGGGCATTCAACTTGATCTGTGGTTCCAGTTGTTGCAGTTCATCATAACTAAGCAACTCCGTATCGAGCCCGAGGGATTTTGCTTTTTCAACAATATGATGCGCATGTTCGCCGACGGCTTCGGTTTGAAAAACTTCTAATAAGCCCTTATGCTCATATGCGAAATCGAAATCCGGCAACTCGGTCCATCTTTTATATTCCTGCTGGCTCAGCAACGCAATATCACGAAGTGGCACAGCGGCAGCTTCCACTTTTTTATGCTTTGCAGCCCTCATGAACTTAAACCCCCAGTCCACCAGGGAACCGTTAAGCGATGGCTGCACATAAAAAGGACTGCGTGAGTTGAACATCCACTTTATTCCTTTCCATACGATACCGGGTGTTGCCAACGGAATAAAATGACTGGGACAGACATAGCCTGCATTACCATAAGAACAGTTATCGGAAAAATCACCTTTATCAATTACAGTCACCTGGTGACCTGATTGCTGAAGATAAAAAGCGGAACTCAAACCCATGATACCTCCGCCAATAACAACCACATTTTTCACTGCCTGAAAATTTTAGCTTATTCGATTTTGAGTCCGCGAAGCTATTACTATATCTCCATTATTTTTATGAGCAAAGGTATTTTCCAGGTCTAACCCGGATAAATTATGATTTTCTCAATATTCTCGGGCTAAACACCCTACCGGCTGTTCGTTTTGGATGGGCTTGTATTTTGACGACAATCTTTGACTTTCCACGGGTGAGTTCAGGCGGGATGGCATATTCAACATCTATGAACCTTCCAGGTTCGCCACCTTTCAATTCCTGCGTAGCGATCTTTGTTTCATCCACCAGTATGTCGAATGCCCTGCCCCTGTCATCGCCCAGGTAGGATAAGAGAAGAATCATATCCTCGTCCGGCAATACTTTCATTTCAAAAGAAAAATACCCACCATTGCGCACTTCACGCCCTCCACGTCCAAGGGCGATCTCTGTAAAAGACTGTTCAGTAGCCTGCAATTTGTGATCTCTTTCCGGCTGCATCTCTCCTAGTCGCATGATGTCCACCGTTCGCTCTTCCAACTGACGTTGCTTTATTTTTTCAGCCTCAAAAGCTTCCTTCCGTGCCGCCCATTTTTCATGGGTAAAATAATCCCAGTATACATTGTAATGCTGGTCGTAGGTTTTATAAAAGGGCTTTAAAAAGACGTCGGATGGCTGTGAAGCTGTAACCACAAACTCAAGTGGTCCCGAAACCGGCTTTACCCAGTCTGTAATTTTCTTATTGTCAGTCAGTAAAACTGGTGCGCCATAAATTGGATCAGTCATTTCTTTTCCTAACTGACCTGCCAAGACAACAGGTCCATACAGGAACGCAATTCGATCGCTGTTGTCAGGCATCGACTCCGTATACAAGGACATCGGGAAACGAATGTCGATGTTATCATCATTCTTCCATACCCGGCTAATATTCAAATATCCATTTTCATCAGCACTGGTTTCCGTCTTCACACCATTGATCCGAACCTCTGGTTGATCATTCGTCCAGCGAGGACGTCGTACACGTATCGTAAACTGTTTGTTTGTTTTAGTATTAATGGTCAGGCTGGTTTGTGGACGCTCGGGGAAACTATTGGCCTGTGTGATCGTCACGTTTTTTTCCTTCCATTTTAATTGAGAAGGGATAAACAGGTTTACATATAAACCGCCATCTGCACCTTCAAAATAAATGCTTTCGCCGTACTTCGAATGGTTCTCAATACCGGTGCCTACACAACAGGTAAACGAATGGAACTTTCTACTGAAATCCTTTTTGCCACCCATTCGCAGTGGAACAAAATAACACATCATACCCGTCTCCGGGTTTTGCGAGGCAAGGATATGGTTGTACAGGGCTCTTTCATAGTAATCAAACAATCGGCTATCGGCATGCCAGCTAAACAAGTGCCTTGTAAGTTTTAGCATATTATGCGTGTTGCAGGTCTCAGCCGTATTATCACTCAGTCTTGCATTTAATGAATCCGGTGCACCGCAGTATTCATAATTGCTATTGCCACCGATCACATAGCTGTGATGCCTGGTCATGGTGGTCCAGAAAAAAGAGGCGATGGTACTGTCCCGGCCATTTCCCGTGAGGGAATATTGACGAGCGCTGCCAATGGCTTTTGGCACCTGGGTATTGGCATGCTTGCCCGGCATAGGGTCGATTCTCTTCGATAAAGGTTCCATTACAAAATTGTCGAAGAACCTATAAGAGAGATCCAGGTATTTTTTTTTACCTGTAATACTATAGATATTAGCCAGTACATCATTCATACCACCAAATTCACAACGCACCATCTTATCGATTTGTTCCTGTGTCAAATGTCCGATGGTATTGTAAACCCAATCGGCCATTTTCGTAACCAGGGCAAGAGATTTTTTATTACCGCAATAATAATAGGCATCCACCAATCCTGACATTACTTTGTGTATATTATACCAGGGAGCCCATCCACCATTTAGATCAAACCCACCCGACCTGATCTCGCCTCTTGCCAACTGACCCCAGATGGAATCTTCATTGGGGATCGCACCAATATAACCCGTGCCCCTTGCCTGCTGGCAACGTTCGAATTCCGTCGTGATATAATCAACAATATCTTTGAATCGTTTTTCGCCGGTCGACGCATACATCATGGCGCATGCAGACAAATAATGTCCCATTGTATGGCCGGACAATCCTTCCGACTCCCATCCTCCATACACCGAATCTTTCACTGGCAAACCGGCATTCTTATGAAACCGGTGAAGAAGACGATCAGGGCTTATTTCCAGGAGATATGCCGAATCCCTCGACATCGCATTTCTAAATGGGCTCCCATCGAGCAGCCTGACGTCTGCAAGATTGAAGGCGTATGCTTTGATAGCCGCCACCGGCTTTACTTTAATCAGCGGGTTATTCTTTTCATGTAAAATGTTCTGCGCAGCCAGCAGGATTGGGAAAAGGCTGTATACAAACAGAAAATGTTTTTTCATGGCAGATATAATTTATCAGATCACCTGGAATCCGTGTGCATAGGGATCATCGTCATCGATCCGGATCGTATTGTAACCGTACACGATCGCCCAGCCTTCTATTGATGGTATGATGGCTTTGCGGTCACCGATGGATGTTTCTTCTTCGATTCGACCGATAAATTGGGAACCGATGATGCTCTCATGAACAAATTCATCGCCTTTCTTCAATTTTCCTTTCGCATACCACTGAGCCATTCGTGACGAAGTACCGGTGCCACAGGGCGAACGATCAATCGCTTTGTCGCCATAGAATACGGCGTTACGCGCAGTTGCCGCAGGTGAAATGGTTTTACCCGTCCACAATAAATGACTCAATCCCCGGATATGCTCATTTTCGGGATGAATAAAACTGTATTTAGCGTTAAGTTGTTTCCTGCACTCTCGACTCCACGCGATAAGCTGCTCCGCATTATAGTTTTCGAGCCCGGGAAAATTTTCCTGTGGATCCACGATCGCATAAAAGTTGCCACCGTACGCTACATCCACCTTAAGCTTTCCTAGATCGGGACAATCCAGTTCCAGTCCCTCCGCGTATAAAAATGACTTTACGTTGGTGAGCTTTACAGATTTTACTTTTTTTCCTTCCTGACGGTATTCAACCAACACGAGACCGGCAGGTGTTTCCAGCCGGAGTCTGCCAGGTGTTTTCGGTACGATCAGGCCTTCTTCAATAGCAATGGTAACAGTGCCGATGGTACCATGACCACACATCGGCAGGCAGCCACTGGTTTCTATAAATAAAACACCCGCATCATTCTGCTGATCATGTGGGGGAAAAAGGATACTGCCGCTCATCATATCATGGCCGCGGGGTTCAAACATCAGTCCCTTGCG
>JAEZRB010000268.1 GCA_023412975.1 Bacteroidota bacterium
GTGATCCCGCTGGGACTCGAACCCAGGGCCCATACATTAAAAGTGTATTGCTCTACCAACTGAGCTACGGAATCAGCCGTCCATCAGGGATAGTCTCCTGAATGGGGGTGCAAAAATACAGTCTCACAGCTTATGTGCCAAAATTTTTTCGATTTATTCTGTTGGGAATTGTTGATAAATCGGATGATAGTAATCGGGCGCTCACCCGATGAAAAATGGAATGATCAGTCAAAACGGTTTTCCCATCCGTCTTTTTTTAGCTTAGCAACTTTACCGATGACTTCTTTGTTAAGTGAGGTTTTATATTCATAGATTTTTTGATAAATATTTTCATCACCTGTACCTATGATCTGCGCCGCCAGGATACCAGCATTCTTCGCAGCATTCAAAGCCACCGTTGCAACAGGCACACCATTTGGCATTTGCAGAATTGATAAAACGGAATCCCAGCCGTCGATGGAGTTGGATGATTTAATGGGCACTCCAATCACCGGCAATGAAGTTATTGAAGCCACCATACCTGGCAGATGTGCAGCCCCACCTGCTCCGGCGATGATCACTTTCAAACCACGATCTTTTGCTTTCTGTGCATATTCAACCATTCGCAGCGGTGTGCGATGCGCCGAAACAACAGTTAGTTCGAATGTAATTCCAAATTGTTTTAGTATTTCGCCAGCAGCCTGCATGACAGCCAGATCACTGTCACTACCCATGATGATGCCGACGAGGGGAGTCTCTTGTTTGCGGTTTGTTGTTTGCAGTTTGCGGTTGGGGGTAATCCGTTTAGTCATTATTTTCTGTCTTTGAATTTCTGTCCTTTTATTGATGATTTATTCAAATAGCTTATAAAAGATGAAATTTTTCGTATTAGCTGGACTAGCTCCGTATAAAGTTCGTCAAATAGTTGTTGACTAATAAATTGATTGTCCAGGCATCTGTATAATTGAGATTTTAACTCACCTGATTCGCCTCTAGCTATTCCAAGGGAATTAATAAATTCAAGACGGCTCCCGCGGTCAAACCCTTCTACACTATTATCCATTGCCGAACCGCATGAACCTTTCATTTGATCGGCCAAACTATATTCTCTACAGATAGGTTCCTGCAAAGTGAGTGGATAAACTTTCTGAGCAATGTGTCTGGCGATTTGCCAAATCTCAAGGTCCTCGAATCGTTTAATGACAGACATTTCAGAATTTTGCCAAAGCTACAACCCCGAATCGCAAACAGCAAACCGCAAACAACAAACCTACTGCAGTACACCTTTCAACCTCAGCAACTCCGTTTCCGCAAGTTTCATGGCATAGCGGGCTGCGATCAGGCGGTTGTTGGCTGTTTCCAGGCTGTTCTGCGCCTCTCTCAATTGCACCAGTGTCGCCGCGCCTAGTTTATAAGTTTGAAATACGATGTCGACATTTTCCCTGGCCAGCAAAATATTCTCTTCTTCAAGGGTGAGCGCTTTCTTTTGCAACTCGTAGTTCTTATATGCAGTAATAATATCCAGGTTAATTACCGAGCGCTGGTTCTCAAAAATCAACTGCTGGTATTGAATATCCAGTTCGGCCTGTTTGATCTGGCGTTTAACATTAAACCGGTTGAAGATCGGGATGGTTGCCGAAAGGCCATAGTTCAATCCGTTGGACTGGTTGAAAAGAGGGGAGAAGGGATTGATCACTTTTTTGTTGTCTGTCTTGCTGTAGTTATATGCTGAGTTGAAAGACAATATTGGAAAACGATCCGCTTTTCGCTCTTTGAGCGTTAACCTGGCGATGTCAACATTCTTTTGAGCGATCAGTAAAAGCGGGTTGCTTCGCTCCAGGTCTTCCTGGATCTCACCCAGGCCAATCGTCGTATTCAACGGAATAGAATCGCTTACTTCAAATGATAAACCGGGTGCCACATTCATTACCTGAATCAGTTGTTCCTTTAATTGATCGATCAATGTGAGTTGTTCCAGTTTAAATGCCTTTTGTTCGTTGAGGTCTACTTTACTCTGCAAAAGATCGGGCTTGGCGCCGGTTCCAATATCCAGTTTGTATTGTGAAAGCCTTACCCGCTCCTCGTTGAGCGCTATTTGTTCCTCAACAGCTTTCAGTTGTTGTTTTTGGCGAACGATATTATAATAGGTGCTGATAACGGACGCTACGCTGTTTACAACCTGGTTTTTGATCCCTAATGATCCAAGCTGGATATACTCTGCGGCTTTGTCACGTATCGCAAACATTTTTAACCCGTCAAACAAAGTCCAGTTAAGTTGCGCCGAGGCGGCGGAGTTATGAGACTTTATACTTTTTTGTTCGCGTTTGGAACCATCGGCGAGAGTCTGGCGCTGGTTATTGTCATTCCAGGTGGTGGACGCAAGGCCGTTTAAAGTGGGTAGAAAAGCGGCGTTGCGGTACGAATAGTCCAGTGCGGCCACCATTGAATCATTTTTTGATAGCTGAATATCGTAATTGTTTTGTAAAGCCGTTGCTATTGCTTCTTCCAGTGTCAGCATTCTTTGAGCCCAGGATGGTCCGGATCCAATAATCAACGCCAATGCTAACAGAATAAAACCCTTTTTCATTGAATAATTTTACTACTTTTTATTGTTCGCTACCTGGTAGCATTCGCATGCTGCTTTCGGCTTATCAAACCGGCTCCGTTGCTTTTTCCGGTTGCTGAAATTTCACTTCACTTTCCTGTGTGGGATATAACTTTTCCATTTCACTTACCTTTTTCTTACTTGACATATAAGTATACATCGCCGGAAGTACGAATAAGGTGAGCACCAGTGAAAACAAAATACCACCAACAATTACGACACCGAGGGGGATACGACTGGTAGCCGCGGCGCCCAGTGATAAAGCCAGGGGCAAAGCGCCGAGTGACATTGCCAGGCTGGTCATCAGGATGGGACGCAGGCGCTGAACGGCTGAGAATATAGCGGCTTCCGTTTTTTTCATTCCCTTCATCCGGTTTTGATTGGCAAATTCAACAATCAGGATACCGTTTTTAGTCACCAGTCCAATCAGCATGATCATCCCAATCTGTGAGAATATGTTGAATGTATGTCCTAATATCCACAATGTCAACACACCTCCGGCAAAGGCAAGTGGCACGGTAATCATAATAATCAGGGGGTCGACAAAGCTTTCAAACTGTGCGGCAAGAATCAGGAATATCAACCCGAGCGCCAGCAGGAGTGCAAACATTGTATTACTGCTGCTTTCCGCAAAATCCCTTGATGCGCCGGAAAGTGAAGTAGAAAACGATTCATCCAGCAATTGATCTGCGATCCTTTCCATTTCTTCAATACCGTCACCAATCGTTTTGCCGGGCGCAACACCTGCTGAAACAGTTGCTGACTTATACCTGTTGAAGTGATAGATAGTCGGAGGTGTATTGGACTCCTCAATTTTCACCAGGTTATCCATACTGATAAGCTCGTTGCGATTGTTGCGGACAAATAAAGCCTTCAGGTCGTCGGGATCGTCGCGGTTTGCTCTCGCCACCTGTCCCATCACCTGGTATTGCTTACCGTCTTTTGTAAAATAGCCGAGGCGGCGGTTACTATAGGCAAGTTGTAATGTTTCCGATATATCACTAACACTTACGCCAAGTTCACTGGCTTTCAGACGATCTATCTGAACACGCAATTCAGGTTTGTTGAATTTCAGGTCCGCATCAACCTGTTGCAATACCGTACTCTTATTGGCTTCTTCCAAAAATTTAGGCAATATTTCGGTAAGCTTATTAAAATTATTATTCTGCAATACAAAAGAAACCGGCTGACCACCGCGACGGTTTACGGCAATGGTTTGTTCTTCGATCGCGAATGCACGTCCCTCATTATATTTTGGAAGATTACGATTGACCATGTTCACAATTTCTTTCTGTGAACGTTCTCGTTGATGCGGATCCACGAGTGTAATGCGTACAAAACCTGTATTGGCATTACCCGAACCAGAAAACCCCGGTGCTGTCACACTAAGTACCGTTATTTTTTCCGGAATGGAATCCAGCATCAGGTTGGTCACTTTTGTCACATAAGCATCCATGGCATCAAAGGATGTACCCTCGGGTGCTGTGAGCGACAGACGAAACTGGCTTCTGTCTTCCATTGGAGCAAGTTCCGATTGTAGCTTTCCACCAATGAAGAAGATAATGAGTCCGCAAACAGCAACGATGATGAAAGCCATCCATCTCACTTTTATGAATTTCGTGAGCAATTTCTGATAGCCATTTTCCATCCCCCGGAAAAATGGTTCTGTTTTATTGTAAAACCATGAATGTTTATGAATGTTTTTGCGGGTGAGTTTAACGTTCAGTACCGGGGTAATAGTAAGTGCTACAAAAGCCGAGATCAAAACGGCACCTGCTACCACAATACCAAATTCACGGAACAGGCTTCCAACAAAACCCTGCAGGAAGATGATCGGCAGAAATACGACTGCAAGAGTGATAGATGTTGCGATAACAGCAAAATAGATTTCTTTAGATCCTTCCCTGGCGGCCTGCCATTTGCCCATACCACGTTCCATCTTTTTATAGATATTTTCCGTGACCACGATCCCATCGTCGACCACAAGGCCCGTTGCCAGTACGATCGCCAGCAAAGAAAGCACATTGATGGTATAGCCCATCAGGTACATGATAAAGAACGCACCGATCAGGGAAACCGGGATATCGATCAAAGGTCGAAGCGCGATCAGCCAGTCGCGGAAAAACAGGTAAATGATCAGGATCACCAATACAATTGCGATGATGAGGGTTTCTTCTACTTCCGCGATTGATTTTTTAATAAACCGTGTCTGGTCCAGCGCGATATTGATCTTTATGTCCTCCGGCACATCTTTTTTGATCTGGTCGAGCCTCCTGTAAAACTCGTCAGATATCTCTACATAATTTGAACCAGGCTGCGGTACGATAGCGAGTGCGATCATGGGAATACCACTTTCTTTCAAAATGGTTTCTTCATTCTCCGGTCCAAGTACAACATCTCCAATATCCTTGATCTTTACATCCGCCCCGTTCACATTTCGTATGATCACATTTTCAAAATCCTCTTCTGTATTTAAACGTCCAAATGTGCGTACAGTTAGTTCTGTAGCGTTACCCGATAATTTACCGGAAGGCAACTCTACGTTCTCACGTAGTAATGCATCCTGCACGTCACCGGCTGTGATACCAAAACCGCTTAATTTGGCCGGATCGATCCAGATACGCATCGCATAACGCTTCTCACCCCATATCTGGATACCACTTACACCCGGAATGGTTTGAAGTCTTTCCAACAATACGTTATTAGCATACTCGGTAATCTGCAACTGGTTGCGGGTATGACTTTGCACTGTCATCGAAAGGATCGCATCAGAACTTGCATCTGCTTTTGATACTACAGGTGGGGCTTCAAGGTCGGGTGGTAGGTTTCTTTGGGCGCGGGAAACCTTATCTCTTACATCATTGGCAGCTGCTTCAAGGTCAACACCCAATTCAAACTCTACATTTATCCGGCTGGTACCATTACTACTGCTGGAAGTAATATTTTTAATCCCGGCAATACCATTGATGGCTTCTTCAAGCGGCTCGGTGATCTGCGTTTCAATAATATCCGCATTGGCACCAGCATAAGAAGTGCTGACGCTGATATTCGGGGGGTCAATGGCGGGGTAATCACGGATACCCAGGAACCTGAACCCGATGATCCCAAACACCACGATAATAACATTCATTACAATTGCCAGCACTGGCCTTCGTAAGCTAAGCTCGGAGATGTTCATTATAAATCGTTTTTTTGAGGCTTACCGTTTAGTTGCTTTATAGAACACAGGCTCTCCTGATTCTTTCTAAACCACAAACCTTAAACCATAATTAGATCCTAGTTGACAATCCTGTTAATTTTCAGCTTTCCTTCAGGTCTGATGCTAAGAAGACCTGTCTATACAACCGTATCGCCGGGTCCGAGCCCTGTGGTTACCTGTATCCGGGCGGAATCACGAACACCCGTTGTTACGACTTTAAACAAAGCCGTTCCGTTGTGATAGGTGATTACCTTTTTTTCCCTGGCCTGTGGTATGACTGCTTGCGAGGGGATCAGGATAGTATTGGGGTCGGGTGCGAAACTCAGTTGCACTTTTGCAAATGCTCCCGGAAGCAGTTTCTCATCCTTAGTCTGAATTATGGAGCGCACCTTGAGGCTTCTTGTATTTTCCGCAACCGAAGACTCGGTGGCCGTAATTTTTGCTGTGTATTTCTTTGCTGATCCTTCAAAAGTGAAATTAACGGTCTGACCTGGCTTAATATTACCGGTATATTTCTCCGGCACGGTAAAGTCGAGCTTGAGCTGATCGGTATGATTAATTGTAGCATTCACTGTGGATGGTGTAACATAAGCACCCGGGCTTATATTTTTCAATCCCACTCTGCCACTGAATGGGGCACGGATCTCAGTTCTGGAAATATCCGTCCTGACGATATCAATATCGGCTTTGATATTATTTACATTGAGCAGGCTGGCGTCATAGTCGGCCTGGCTGATACCCTGAATTTTTAATAACTGACCGGAACGCTCTTCGTTAGTTTTTGCAATATCCAACTGTACCTGGAGTTTTTTTAATTGTGCCTGTAGATCGGCATCGTAAAGTTTCGCCAGCAATGCTCCCTTCTGTACATATCGTCCTTCCGCGATGTTGAGATGGGTAATGCGGCCAGATACTTCCGGGTGAATTTCGGTTGTTTCGTTGGCAATGATAGAACCCGGAACTTCGATATTCTCACCGAAGGTTTCGGTTTTTACAATATATGCATCCACTCCGGTTACGACCTCCTGGCGGGCTGACCCACCGGTTGGAGCTGCGATCTTCTTTTCCTTCGATCCGCAGGCTGCCAGTCCTAAAATTAAACTTACCACTAATGAATATGTCCAGAATGCTGTTGGTCGTCTCACTTGAAATTGTTTAATATGTTGTGGCTCCATTGCTTGTAACGAGCAATTAATGGATAAATCAAAATGAATAAAATCCAGGTTATTCAATTGGATTGCTATTGGACGTCAAAGCTTTGCCTATCCTGCGGTATCAAATGCTGCCTTGATGAACGGTTTTTATATCGGATGGTCGGCTATTCCGCTTTTGGTAACAAAGTTCGTTTTACTTTGTTGGACTGATACAGAAGATCCTGTTTTTCCCGGCTTAGTATGGTAACATGTCCCATCTTTCGTCCCGGCTTGGTCTGTTTTTTCCCATAAAGGTGTACAAAGGCGTTGTCGACCCTCAGCGTTTCCTCCAGTCCTTCATACCTCACAGGGCCGCTGTAACCTTCGGATCCAATTATATTGACCATGATGGATGGAAGGATGGCGTCGGTGTTTCCCAGGGGGTATCCCAGCATGATGCGCCAAAGCATATCGTACTGGGAGCAGTAATGCGCTTCGATAGTATGATGACCGCTGTTGTGAACGCGCGGTGCGGTTTCGTTGACCAGCACATCACCATTTATATCAATAAATAATTCTATAGCGAAAAGTCCTGGTGACTTAAAATTACGTACTACAGAAAGGGCAACAGCTTCAACGGTCCACAGTGTTCGTTCGTCAATCTCTGCCGGGCAAAGCTGGTAATCAAGGAGGTTTAGGTCCTTGTCAAAAAGCATTTCCACGGGAGGGTAGAGTGCTGTTTCGTTTTTTTCATTGATTGCCACCATGATGGCGATCTCCTTTTTAATGTCTACCATTTTTTCGAGCACAGCGGCGCCATCAAAACCCTTTTCCATATCAGCCGCGGAACGGATCGGCTGAACACCACGACCATCATAACCTCCTTCACCCAGTTTGTGTACTGCCGGAAGGAAATCCTGGGCCTGGCTCAATTCGGCTTTGTTTTGTGTGACCCTAAAAGCGGGAGAAGGGATATCATGCTGGCGGTAATATTCTTTTTGATGGATTTTATTTTTAATTGTTTTGAGGACGGAAGGCCTGGGATAGATTTTTCTCCCCTCCGATTCCAATTTTTCGAGCGCTTCGGTATTGACGTTTTCGATTTCGATAGTGATTGCGTCAAGGTCTTTACCAAAGGCGTAAACCTGCTCGAAGTTGCGTATATCCCCGGTAGTAAAATGATGGCAAAGATGAGCGGCCGGGCATTCCGGGTCATTCTCCATGAGATAGGTTTCGACCGGGTAGTTTGCCGCTGCCTGCAATAACATCCGGCCTAATTGACCGCCACCCAGAATACCGATTTTTTGCATGGCGCAAAGATAGGGAGCGGGGGGCTTGCATAGAGTAGGCGTTTTTAAAAAGCGGGAGGTGGCGTCCGGGGATAAAATTTGGGGTCAGACACTTAAAGCTTCTGACATCTAGTA
>JAEZRB010000289.1 GCA_023412975.1 Bacteroidota bacterium
CGTGGTTTATAGTACTCCAGAGTTGCCCGGACAATAATGATTCCAAATTACAAATTCCTATCTTGCGCCAGCTATGAGACGACCTGTTGAAGATACATACCGCCACAAAGGCCTCCGTAAAAAACTGGTGGATACAATACGGAATAAGGGGATCACTGACGAAAAAGTGCTCAATGCCATCATGAATGTCCCACGCCATTTTTTCCTGGACTCAGCATTTGACGAGCTGGCATATGGCGACAGGGCTTTTCCAATAGGCGAAGGCCAGACCATTTCACAGCCTTATACTGTTGCTTACCAAACCCAGCTGCTGGACCTTAAGCCGTTTATGAAAGTGCTGGAGATTGGTACGGGCAGTGCTTACCAGGCGGTGGTATTGGCTGAAATGGGCGCGCAGGTTTATACCATAGAAAGGCAAAAGAAGTTATTCGATGAAAACAGGAAATTCGGTTTTTTAAAAAAATATCAGTCCATCAAATGCTTTTATGGCGACGGGTTCGAGGGCTTACCAACCTTTGCACCTTTCGACCGGGTGCTGATCACAGCCGCAGCTCCGGAGATCCCACCCAAATTGATCGAACAGTTAAAGCCCGGCGGAATGATGGTCATACCCCTGGGTGTTGGTGAAGTGCAACGTATGATGCGCATTACAAAACTGGACAGTGGAGCCCTGAAGGAAGAAGTATTTGACAACTTTTCGTTTGTACCTATGCTGGGTGGAAAGATCAATAATGGGTAATGATCATCTTTTACCCCCAAATTATTTCTTCATTGTTTTATAAGCATTAATCAACCCATTGGTCGAGCTATCGTGGTTGTTGACAGGTTCTTTACCTTCCAATTCGGGCAAAATCTTATTCGCGAGTTGTTTTCCCAGTTCCACACCCCATTGATCAAAGCTGTAAATATTCCAGATGATCCCCTGTGTAAAAATCTTATGCTCATACAAAGCGATAAGCTGCCCCAAGGTAAAAGGGGTGATCTTTTTTATCAGGAATGAATTGGTGGGCCGGTTGCCACTGAATATTTTAAATGGAAGCAGCCTGGCTACCTGGTCGGCCGTGAGTCCCTGGTTTTCGAGTTCTTTTTTTGCTTCTTCTTCAGTCTTCCCGTTCATGAGTGCTTCAGTTTGCGCAAAAAAATTGGAGAGCAACTTCTGGTGATGATCGCCGATCGGGTTATGGGTCTGAGCCGGGGCAATAAAATCACAGGGGATCAATGGCGTGCCCTGGTGTATGAGCTGATAAAATGCATGCTGTCCATTTGTGCCGGGCTCGCCCCAAATAACGGGCCCCGTGCTATAGCTAACCGCATTTCCATTGCGATCGGTGCTTTTGCCATTGCTTTCCATATTTCCCTGTTGGAAATAAGCGGCGAACCGGTGCATGTATTGATCATAAGGGAGTATGGCTTCCGTTTGAGATCCAAAAAAGTTAGTGTACCAAAGGCCGACCAATCCCATCAAAACGGGTATGTTTTTATCAAAATCGGTATTGCGAAAATGCAGGTCGGCACTATGGGCACCTTTGAGCAGTTGTTCGAAGTTTTTATAGCCAATAAAAAGAGCAATGGACAATCCAATGGCACTCCAAAGAGAATAACGACCTCCTACCCAGTCCCAGAATTCAAACATGTTGTTCTTGTCAATCCCAAATTTCACAACTTCCTTTTCATTGGTGGAAAGCGCGGCGAAATGCAGGGCAATATGTTTTTCATTTTTCGCTTTTTTCAAAAACCATTCCCGCGCTGTCTGCGCATTGGTCATGGTTTCCTGCGTAGTAAAAGTCTTGGAGGCGATAAGAAACAGGGTTCGTTCAGGATTCAGTTTTTTTAAAGTTTCTGCTATATGCGTTCCGTCTACATTGGATACAAAATAACATTCCATATCCTCAACGCGGTAAGGTTTTAAGGCTTCAGTAACCATCAGTGGGCCAAGGTCGCTTCCCCCAATACCAATATTGACGATGTATTTGATCCGCTTCCCGGTATATCCCCGATGCTCGCCATTGTGTACTGCCTCACAGAATTTGCGCATCTTACGCAATACCTTTTTTACTTCAGGCATTACATCATTGCCCTGCGTGTAGATGGGGTTCTTCGAAAAATTGCGAAGAGCCGTATGTAAGACAGCACGTTGTTCGGTGGCGTTGATCGCTTCCCCGTTAAACATTGCTTCAATTGCATCTTTTAACTGGCATTCGCTGGCCAGTTGAAGGAGAAGTTCAAGAGTTCTGTCAGTGAGAATGTTTTTTGAATAATCAAACAGGATATCATCCAGCCGCAGGCTGAATTTTTCAAAACGGCCCGGGTCGATCCCAAACAAATCCCGCATTTTCACAAGCTTCATTTCGGATTGATGCTGTGTCAATTGTTGCCAGGCGATCGTCGTTGTCGGATTTGTATTTGGTAACATATTTCGGTATTAGAGCGATGAGATGATTTTAATTGTCTGATCCACCATTTCTTTGCTGATATCAAGGTGCAACACCAGGCGAACTCGGTTAGGAGCAATCGCATATCCAAGGATATTTTTTTCTTTCAGTCTCGATACCAGGGCCGGGGCACTTTCACCAGGATTGAGTTCAAAGATGACGATATTGGTTTCAACCGGTAATACCTGCCGAACAAAATCCTTTTTAGCAATAGCCTCACCAATCATGGCTGCATGAATATGGTCCTCTTTTAAGGCGGAGAAATTATTCTGCAAAGCAAAGATGCCGGCTGCGGCCAAAAATCCAGCCTGTCGCATACCACCTCCAAATACTTTACGGATCCGCCTGGCTTTTTTGATAAAATCTTTATTACCCATCAGCAAACTTCCTACCGGGCAGCCCAGGCTCTTGCTCAGGCAAAGTGAGATGCTGTCAAATACCTTCCCATATTGCCGGGGTGATTCATTTTTTGCTACCAGTGCATTCGCCAGTCGGGCTCCATCGAGATGAAACCCCAGGTGGTTTTCATCGCAAACGGCTCTGATCTCCTGGATGGCACTAAAATCATAACAACTTCCGCCACCCCGGTTGCTTGTATTTTCGAGGCTTACCAGGCTGGTCCTGGCCCGGTGTACATCGTCGGGGTTAATGGCATCCCGCACCTGTGAAGCAGTGATTCGACCCCGGTCACCGTAGATTAGTCTCACTGATACACCGGAGTTAAACGCAATCCCCCCGCCTTCGTATTGGTATATATGTGATGACTCATCGCAGATCACTTCATCACCCGGCTGTGTATGGCATTTGATAGCGATTTGGTTGGTCATGGTACCAGAGGGACAAAACAGGGCAGCTTCCATTCCAAACATATTGGCTGCCAGGGATTCTAATTCGTTGACGCTGTCATCCTCTCCAAAAACATCATCGCCTACCCGGGCGCTCATCATGGCATCGAGCATAGCAGCCCCGGGCCTGGTAACGGTGTCGGACCTAAAATCAATGATCATGTAAAGTTTTGTATGCAATATAATCAGTTCACTTCTTCCTATTATATTATTAAGGAATCGCTGCCCGGCCGGGACCGGTTTTACACTTCCTTATTCGTGAATCTTATTAATATATAAATAAGGTGGTGACTTTAAAGTCAATGTTAAATTCTGAAGACCTGTTTTGCCAGGATTGAATTTCTCTCATAAAGCCCCCTGGATATTTCAAACATCATTTCCTACCGTTCATTGTCTAAAAGCCGCAGTTGACCTGTTTTGGCTAGGAGGACACAGAGTTGTAATATAGTTTTACAGCTGAAAATGAGGTAATTAGAAGAATTTTCCGCTCATCTGCCTTAATAGCCTTTCATCAGAAAATCCGGCCAATTTGTAACCCATACCCTGGAGAAGCGTCCAACACAGTGTTCGAATTGACCGGCCATTCATCAGAAAATATTGCCGTTTAATACAAAACAATGTTCTTGGTATTGCAAAGTACCTACTTTTGACCTGTAATAATTAACAACTAGTACTAACACACGAAACCATAAACCAAATGCAAAAGATCCTGACATTGCTGACAGTCGCTTTAACCTTATCCTTTGTCGGCCTCGCACAAGTAAACCAGTCGCCAGTTTCGGAAAACAGCCGGACCGGCAAGATCACTGGAACCGTTATTGACGGGAGTACCAAAATTGTAGAATCTGCTACGATCAGCCTGTTGAAGGCTGTGGATTCAAGCATCGTGAAAATGAATGTAGCCGACAAAACCGGCAAGTTTGAGTTTGAGAATGTAGCCCTGGGTAAATACCTGGTGTCGATCTCAGCTATTGGTCATGAGAAAGGGTTTTCCGAGCTGATCGATATCAATCCTTCCAACCTGGTGGTTGCACTCAAAACCATCGAGCTGGTACCGGCGGCAAAAGCGATTGCCGGTGTAACAGTGACTTCTAAGAAGCCTTTTATTGAACAGAAAGCAGGTAAAACATTAATCAATGTTGAAGCTTCTCCCACAAATACTGGTTTAAATGCCCTGGAATTGTTGGAAAAATCTCCCGGCGTTATGGTCGACAACGATGGTAACATCAGCCTGAAAGGAAAACAGGGTGTGATGATACTGATCGATGGTAAGCCTACATATATGAGTGGCGCGGATCTCACCAACTTATTGAAGAACATGCAGAGCACGAACCTGGATCAGATCGAGATCATGACCAATCCCCCCGCCAAGTACGATGCGGCCGGTAATTCAGGTATCATCAATATCAAAACAAAGAAGGGCATTGTAAAAGGCATGAACGGAAACGCAAATGTCAATTATACCCAGGGTGTTTATGGCAGGTTTAATGGTGGTGTTAATCTTAACTATCGTAATAATAAATTCAATGTATTTGGTGGTGTGAACGGTGGTAAATATGAAGGTTTCAACAACCTCCTAATTGATCGTAAGATCCTGAATGCCGACAAGACCCTAAAGACAACGATCGACCAGGTTTCAAGGCCACATTTTGAAGGATATTACCAGAATGTAAAGCTGGGTATGGATTACTATTTCACAAAGAGAACGGTAGCTGGTGTAGTAGTAAATGGTAATTTTCATAAAGGTGACGAAGATCCCCGCAGCGTGGCCAACGTGAGACTGCCTGACGGTAGCCTGGATTACAAGCTGATCTCGAATGGTCTAAACGAAAGAAAGTCAAACAACCTTACAACCAATTTCAATTTCAAACATACTTTCGACTCTACCGGTCGTGAAATCACAGCTGACCTCGACTATGCGACTTACCAGAATAGGAGCAATACCCGCCTTATTACCAGCAGTATGAACAAATTTGGAGAGGAAGGACCCGATGTAACTCTTCTTGGAGCCATTCCTTCTGATATCAATATCTATAGTGGTAAGATTGATTATGTTCATCCATTTAAAAGTGGATTGAAACTGGAAGCGGGTTTGAAATCGAGCTTCGTGAATACTGACAACAAAGTGAATTATCTGCGCAACCAGGTAGCGGATGTAAACAGGAATAACCATTTCCTTTACGATGAAAACATCAACGCGGCATATGCGATCTTTTCAAAGACCGTAAAGAAACTGGAACTTTCTGCAGGTTTGCGCCTGGAGAATACGGTCGCCAAGGGACACCAGTTGAGCAACGACTCAAGTTTCAAGCGCGAGTATACCAACTTGTTTCCGAACCTTGGTGTTAGTTATACTGTCAACGATAAAAACCAGTTTAATTTCAGTTATAGCCGCAGGATCATGAGACCCGACTATGATGATCTGAACCCATTTACTTTCTTCCTGGATTCATTGACATACGGTCAGGGTAATCCTTACCTGCAGCCCCAGTTCACAAATAATTTTGAGATCAGTCACACTTTCAACAGGTTCCTGACTACAACGCTCAACTACACTGAAACTAATGATATCATTACCCAGATGCTGAAGCAGAACAATGCGAAGAACGAGACTTACCAGACCCAGGAGAACTTCAATAATATGAAGCAGTTCGGTATCGCAGTGATGGCAAATTTCAAGATCACAAAGTGGTGGAACGCGAATGTGTACACCAATGTGTTCAACAACCACTATTCGGGTATTTATAACAATGGTGTGAAGAATGATCCGGTTGATATCCAGTTTACCAGTTTTGGTGGCAACATGACCAACAGCTTCACTATTGGTAAGAAAGGCTGGACTGCCGAACTCAGCGGATGGTATCGTAGCAAAGTGGCTGATGGTATCCTCGTAGCAAATGAAATGTATGCCGTTAACTCGGGTATCGCCAAAACTATGTTGCAGAAAAAAGGAACGCTTAAGATTGGTGTGCGGGATATCTTATATACCCAGAAATTTACTGGTTACGCAAGGTATAGCGACATCGATGTAAATCTTGCGGCCCGCCGCGACAGCCGCCAGGTGAATGTGTCATTCACCTACCGCTTCGGTAAACAAAATATCGCCCCAGAGCGTAAGAGAAGAAGCAGCGCCAGCGAAGAGCAAAACCGTGTGAACACTGGCGGAGGGAACTAACTTAAACTATTAACCATAACCTTATCAGGATTTTAGAACGCTGATTTTCTCATGTAACGGTCCTTTCTTTTTAGAAGGGACCTTTTGTTATTTTTGCCGGCGAGCTTCAATTTCTCTCACCCAATAAATAGTTCATTATGCCTTCATTTGATTTTGTAAGCAAAGTAGACGCCCAGGCGCTTGACAACGCCGTCAATGTTACAACCAAAGAGATCACCAACAGGTTTGATTTTAAAGGTTCGCATGTAGTTATCAATCTCGATAAAAAGGAGTTCCGGATCAGCCTCGAAACAGATGATGATATGAAAATGCGGCAATTGCTGGATGTACTGGTTAGCAGGGCGCATAAGCAGGGCATCGCGCCTGAGGCTTTCGATCTTTCAAAGGAAGGAGGCCAGAGTGGCAAGGCCTGGAAAAAGGATGTGCAGGTTAGAAATGGGCTGAAGCAGGAAGATGCTAAAAAGATTGTGAAACTGATCAAAGACACAGGTCTCAAGGTGCAGGCTTCCATCAATGATGATATCGTGAGGGTTACTGGTAAAAAAATCGACGATTTGCAGGATGTGATACAGGCGTCAAAAGGGTGGAACCTGGGTGTTCCGCTGCAGGTCGAGAATATGCGAAGCTAAAATGTGCATATCGACGGCATTTTGGTATATAACCCGCTATTATTGTGGAAAACAAGGTGCGAAACGGGTGCGTATCAAAATCATTAAAAATTTGGAAACGGCTGTATCGAAAATGTATCTTCAAAATACAAACGCTGCAGGATATTTTGGAAACAGAAAGAATGCAGTTTGGAGAAGCGGAAATCTGTAACAGGATAAAAAGCTACTCCTGAAAGCATCAGGAAAAATGAATATACAGGCGCAAGCAGGTATAGGATTTAAATTCTGATGCTTTCGTTTTTTTGAATAAGATTTGGCAAACCCACCGATCAGTCCTATCTTCGCACACTTAAAAAAATCAAGCAAAAGCACGGCAAAATCCGTGTAGCCTTAAAAATCAAAGAGTTATGAAAAAAGGTCTCCATCCCGAAAACTATCGCCTTGTGGTTTTCAAAGATATGAGTAACAATTATTCATTTCTAAGCCGTTCTACAGCAGCGTCTAAGGAAACCGTGAAATGGGAAGATGGCAATGAATATCCCCTGGTAAAACTGGAGATTTCTAACACATCGCATCCTTTCTTTACTGGTAAAAACATGTTGGTTGATACCGCAGGCCGTATCGATAAATTCAAAAAGAAATACGCCAAGAAAGCTTAAGCTGCCCCTGGTTCTAAATTATACTAAACCTTCCCGATGGAAGGTTTTTTTATGCTTTCTATCCTGGCAGCGGAAATCTGTTCCAGTCAGCATCTTTCGGGATCTGGTTTCAACGGAACGGAGTTCCGTTATACCTTTCCCGCCGGCAAAAGTTTCTTGGAGTCTAATCAATATTTCTCTTTCGGGATCTGGTTTCAACGGAACGGAGTTCCGTTATACCATTTCCCCGGCAAAAACTTTCTGAGAGTCTAATCAATATTTCTCTCCGAATCATGGGGAACCCGGGCAACGGAACCCTGTTCCGTTTCGCGCCATTTCGGGATTTCAGTCAGCTGAACGGAGTTCTGTTCTACCGTGCCATACTGCTGCTATTTTTTAAAGTATCTTTCCGGATAGTAATTTCATTTTCATGAACAAGATCCTTTTCACGGAAGAATATTGCCAGCCGGAAAACCTTTACCCGTTTACCCTCACCAGGCAAATACAGGATATCCGCGTGGGTATACTCACCATCCGGGAAAAATGGGAAAAAGCTATGGGGCTACCATCCTTTGACCGCTACGAGGATGATTACAAGGACCTGGATCGTTCGCTGACCGTGTCGAAAGCCGCACAGGGAGGTGTCTGCTATATGATACACGGCAATGTGTTGCCGACACCTTCGCTTGTAAAGGCCGTAAAAAAATTAAAAAGTGGTGAATTTATTTCGACCCATGAGGATAGTGGGATTGTATTCTGTTTCACCAGTAAGGAAATAGGCGATAAACACAAGATCAGGGTCACGAAGCCAGTCGCTTTTAATGAGGAAATTAAAACCCTGCGTTATCCATGGGATATCATTCATTTGAATGACTGGGCCATCCGGCAGGATTTTCTACTCCTTCGGGGAAAAAGGAAATCTCAAGTTATCCCGAGATCAAACCAGGTTGTAGGGCGCTCGAATATTTTTATTGAAAAAGGCGCCAAACTTCAACATTGCATACTCAATGCTTCTGGTGGTCCTATTTATATTGGGAAAAATGCGGAAGTGATGGAAGGATCCCTGATACGCGGGCCTTTTGCCATGGGTGAAGGAGCTTGTGTAAAAATGGGCACAAAAATCTATGGCGCTACCACACTGGGTCCTTATAGTATCGGAGGCGGTGAGATAAAAAATTCCGTTCTTTTTGGATATTCCAACAAAGCACACGATGGTTACCTTGGCGATTCGGTGATCGGGGAGTGGTGCAATCTCGGTGCCGGCACCACCAATTCGAACCTGAAAAATAATGCCAGCGAGGTAAGCGTTTGGACTACTAAGGGGTTGATGAAAGCAGGACTGAAATGCGGTGTACTGATGGGCGATTATACCCGCACGGCTATCAATACTTCCATCAATACGGGAACGGTGATCGGTGTTTGTTGTAATGTTTTTGGCATGGGGCTTACACCCAGGTATATTCCAAGTTTCTCATGGGGAAGCGAAGGCGTAAGCAGGTATGGATTTGAAAAAGCCCTGCAGGATATAGACGGTTGGAAGAAGTTGAAATCACAATCCATTACTGACAACGAGAAAAGCATTTTAAAATATATCTTTAAACATTTTTAAACCCAAATTACATACTCAATACTTATGAGAAATCAGATCGCGGCAGCTAACTGGAAGATGAACCTGACCTTTCAACAGGGAGAAAAGCTTTTGGATACGATCATGGAAGCGGACATTGTACTGGCTGCCCATCAGAAAGCTGTATTTGCAGTGCCATTCCCTTATTTACTAATGACCCGGAGCGAAGTGGACAACGCCCAGAACTATTTTGTTGCCGCCCAGAATTGCTCCGATAAAAAATCCGGGGCATATACCGGGGAGGTATCAACCGAAATGCTGCATTCCATCGGTGTACCTTACTGCATAATCGGTCACAGCGAGCGGCGTGAATATTTTAATGAAACAAACGCCGTGCTGGCAAAGAAGCTGGACCGTTGCCTTGACAATTTTATAACTCCCATTTTTTGCTGTGGTGAACCCCTGGAGATCCGCGAAGCGGGTACGCAAAATGAATATGTGGCTCTGCAATTAAAGGAATCGCTGTATCACCTGTCAGCGGAGAAAGTAAAAGATATTGTGATTGCTTACGAGCCCATCTGGGCAATTGGCACGGGTAAGACCGCTAGCACCGAACAAGC
>JAEZRB010000066.1 GCA_023412975.1 Bacteroidota bacterium
ATTTTGCGGGATTCATTTTCTACCCGAAGTCACCCCGATATATGGCAGACAAAATTTCACCTGCCAGGATGCGACAGATAAAAGGGCATATAGCCAAAGTGGGGATCTTCGTTAATATGGCTTTTGATGAACTGATGCGTACGGTGGAAGATTACAGGCTGGATATGGTACAATTGCATGGAGATGAGACACCGTTTTTTTGTGACAAGGTGGCGAACTATGTGACGGTGATCAAAGCTTTCCGGCTTATGGACAATGATCCTATCGACTGGATAACGCGGCCTTATAATGATGCGACGGATATGTTTATGTTTGATACGATGGGAGCAGGGTATGGTGGTACGGGTAAAAAGTTTGACTGGAATTTATTAAAAGGAACTAGTATTAATAAACTTTATTTCCTGAGTGGCGGTATAGAGCCTGGTGATGAAGATAAGTTGAAGTCCTTTTCACTCGAACCCGAAGCGAAGAAACTTTTCTCCGTCGATATCAATAGCCGGTTTGAAGTGAGCCCGGGAATAAAAGACATGGAAAAGATCAAAACCTTTTTAAAAGGATTAAAAGGAACCAACTGAAAAACTAAGTTATGAATATTAAGGTGTGTGGAATAACATCATTAAAGCAATTAAAACAACTCGATGGCCTGGATATCGACTATGCAGGATTTATATTTTATAAAGATTCTCCAAGATACCTGGGTGATAAGATCGCCAGGAAGGATTTGAAGAATGCGGATTTCGATATTAAAAAAGTGGGTGTATTTGTTGACCCCGAGATGATAGATGTACTCGACGCGATTGATGACTACGGCCTTGATGCGGTTCAGTTGCACGGCAATGAAAGTCCGTCGATGTGTGAAGATCTCAGCAGCGAGGTGGAAGTGATCAAAGCGTTTAAAATTAGTTCGGACAAAGAAGTTGATATTGATAAGCTGGTGGAACCTTATGATGCCGTGTGCGATTTTTATTTATTCGACACCGGTGGCGGCAAGGGAGAGTTCGGTGGTACAGGCCGGCAATTTGACTGGTCGGTTCTTAATAAGAGCAGGATTGAGAAGCCATTTTTTTTAAGCGGTGGTATCGGCCCCGATGACGCACCCCGGATCAAATCTTTTAAGCATTCGGATTTTTTTGGCATTGATATCAACAGCAGGTTTGAAAAAGCACCAGGAGAGAAGGATATGGCCCTGTTGCTAAAATTTTTGCAGGTCCTGAAATAGTGAAGTAAATAATGAAAACGAATACAGATAAGTTTACCAGTCCTGATCAGCATGGCTACTATGGAAAGTTTGGCGGCGCGTACATTCCTGAAATGTTGCACCGCAATGTTGAAGAATTGCGTACCCGCTATTTGGAAGTGATCAACGAAGCCGCGTTCCAGGAAGATTTCAGGAGTTTACTGAAAGACTATGCCGGCAGACCCACGCCACTTTATTTTGCTTCACGACTGAGCAAGCAGTTTGGTACCAATATTTATCTCAAGCGCGAAGACCTTTGTCATACCGGCGCACATAAGATCAACAATACCATCGGACAGATCCTGCTGGCAGAACGGCTGGGCAAAAAAAGAATCATCGCTGAAACCGGCGCCGGTCAGCATGGTGTGGCCACGGCTACCGTATGCGCGCTCAAGGGTGTGCAATGTATCGTGTATATGGGTGAGAAAGATATTGAGCGGCAGGCACCCAATGTAGCCAGGATGAAGATGCTCGGCGCTACAGTAATTCCGGCAACAAGTGGCAGCAAGACGCTGAAAGATGCTACCAATGAAGCAATCCGCGACTGGATCAATAATCCCGTCGATACACATTATATCATCGGGTCGGTAGTAGGTCCGCATCCTTATCCTGATATGGTAGCGCGTTTTCAAAGCGTCATCAGCGAAGAGATTCGTTGGCAACTCCGTGAGAAAATCAGATCGGAACTCCCCACTCATGTGATTGCCTGTGTAGGCGGTGGCAGCAATGCGGCGGGAGCATTTTATCATTTTTTGAATGAATTGTCGGTGAGACTCGTTGCCGTGGAAGCATCAGGTTTGGGTTTGGACAGTGGATTTAGCGCTGCAACTTCGCAACTCGGCAAACCCGGTATCTTACATGGCAGTAAAAGCCTGGTGATGCAAACTGAAGACGGGCAGGTGGTAGAACCTCATAGCATTTCCGCCGGTCTCGATTATCCGGGTATCGGCCCCCTGCATGCACATTTGTTTGATACCGGAAGAGCTGAATTTTTAAATGCGACCGATGCAGAAGCTGTTGAAGCGGCATTCAACCTGGCAAAACTGGAGGGTATCATACCGGCACTGGAATCCGCGCATGCCTTATCGGCCCTGAAAAAGATTGAATTCAATAATACAGACCACGTTGTTATTTGCCTGAGTGGCCGCGGTGATAAAGACCTTGCCACTTATATGAAATACATAAACTAAGATTATGAAAAAAATAATGCCGGTTATCGCAATTCTTGCCACCTGTTGGACGGCTTGTGATCGCAAACCCTATGTAGAGCATAAACTCAGTTTTGAGAAAGTGTCGGATAATTGCGCGGAGCAGCAATCCTATTTCCGGATGGTTTCAAATTTTGGTGGCGAACGATATGAATTTGAAAAATGCCTGCCTTCCAATTTTACCAAAGACCAGTTGATCTCTGAAAGACAAGGCGATACTGTTTTGATCCGTTTTGATACCAAACCGGGGCAGGACGACAAAGTCTATCATCTCGTACTTGATATTGACAGCTATCCGCGTTATCATTTTCTCACCATTGGCGACGACACCTATTCCATAACCCCTTCTTTGAAAAAATAATGAACCGGATCGAAGCGCTGTTTAAAAGAAAAAACGAAAGGATTTTGAATGTGTACTGCACAGCTGGTTATCCCCGGCCTGACAGCACCATAAGGATCATGAAGGCCCTGGAAGAAAATGGCGCCGACATGATCGAACTGGGCATGCCTTATAGTGACCCGCTGGCTGACGGACCGGTGATACAGCAAAGCAGTTCGGTCGCCCTGGCCAACGGCATGACGATTAAAAAGCTTTTTCAGCAATTGCAGGGTTTTCGCGAGAGCATAAGTGTGCCGGTGATACTAATGGGATATATGAACCCGGTATTGCAATACGGCTTCGAAAAATTTTGCGCCGATGCTGCTGCTGTTGGCATCGACGGATTGATACTGCCCGATCTGCCGGAACACGAATTCGAAACCGAGTATGGACCGGTGATCAAAAAATATGGCCTGGATTTTATTTTTCTTGTGACACCGGAAACGGATGATGAGCGGGTAAAAAGGCTTGACATATTGAGTAGCGGTTTTCTTTACGCGGTCTCCTCATCCTCTACCACGGGTACTGACAAGAATATGACTGTTGTCGGCGATCATCTCAAAAGACTCAAAGCCCTGAGTCTCAGGAATCCCTTACTGGTTGGTTTCGGTATTCGCGACCGTCACAGTTTTGATGAAGCCTGCCGCTATGCCCATGGCGCCATCATCGGCAGCGCCTTTATAAAAGCCTTGGAAAACAATGACAACGAGGAAAAAACTGTTAAACAATTCCTTAGTTCCGTGATTTAGCCGCCACCTGCTTTTACCCTGAAAAAAAAGAAATTATCTTTGTTCGTACTCAAAAAACGCGGTGTATAATGAAATTAGGTGTTCTATTGGCGGCAATGCTTCCCCTGCTCGCAACGGCTCAATCCAGTCTTCAATTAACCGGTAAAGTGTCAGGATTAAAAGATGGCAATTTGGTGTCATTGACCGACGTAAACAATCCGTCTGATACCATTGCAAAGGCAAAGGTGAAAGCTGGTCAGTTTGTGATGAGGCAGCAATTGAGGGAACCGATGATGATCAACCTCAACCTGGCACCCGGCAAAACATTGATGACCTTCCTGGACAATTCAAACGTAAAAATTACAGGTGATATTAACCAGTTGCCACAATTAAAAGTTACAGGATCGGCAGTACACAACGACTTTGCAGCATTTAAAAAAACGTTTGATCCGCTTTTTGAAAACCTGATGCGCCTCAACCAGCAATGGCAGATGGGACAGCGTTCGGATAGTATGGTCCTGGAAATGGATAAATCCAAAAAATCGATCTATCGTGCAATCGATGCCTTTATCGCCAAAAGAAATAATTCCCCTGTTAGTGCCTTCCTCCTGGCAGCGACCATGCAACTGGAGGAAAATATTTTGGTTACCGAGCAAAGATTGAATATGCTCAAGCCTGCAGCCGTGAAAAATATGTATGGCAACTACCTGAAGGAAAATATTGCCGAAGCAAAGATCACCGCGATCGGCAGCACCGCTATAGATTTTGTACAACCGGATACATCCGGTGTGCCTGTTTCCCTCTCATCGTTTCGTGGTAAATATGTGTTGCTCGATTTCTGGGCGAGTTGGTGCGGCCCCTGCAGGCATGAGAATCCTAATGTGGTGGCCAATTTTCAGAAATTCAGCCCCAAAAACTTTACCGTGCTCGGTGTATCCCTCGACCGGCCCGGACAAAAGGATAAATGGCTTGATGCGATCTACAAAGACAATCTCACCTGGACCCATGTAAGTGACCTGCAGTTTTGGAATAATGCAGTAGCCAAACAATACCGGGTCCAGGGTATCCCACAAAATTTCCTCATCGACCCCAACGGCAAGATCATCGCCAAAAACCTCCGCGGCCCTGCTTTGGAGCAAAAGCTTTGTGAGGTGCTCGGTTGCGATTAATAGTCGTCAGTCGATAGTCATTATTCTGGAGCCAGATTTTGCTAGTGGAACATATCCAGTATCCAGTATCCAGCATCCAGTATCCAGTATCAACTAGTTCCCGTCTTTTCCTTCCTTCAACTTCTCTATCATTCCAGCGATGCTATTCTTATTAAGCGGATCTGGTGCGAGGGGCAGGGCTTTGTTCGCGTATTTTAAAGCGTTTTTGTAGTCGCCATTAGCAGAAAGACCGCGGGCCATGCCCACCAGGGTAGTAAACTGGTCGGGATAGTTTTTAAAATTCGTTTTGAAAACTTCAAGCGCTTCCTTTGGTTTTTTCTGGATGACGAGCTGTCGGCCATATTGATGTACTTCATTGACGCCGCCAAAAGCCATCGCTTTTTTCATGATCTCAGCAGCTTCCGCAGGGCGATTGAGTTCTTCCAGCAAACGTGCCCTGGTAGCCCAGGCAGAAAAGGCACGATCGCCCCCAAAGTTGGTGCTGGTAGCGCTATCAGACCAGGCCAGGGCCTGTTCCAGGTTCACTTTGCGCTGCAGGCACCAGTTTGCTGCCTGGTTCCAGCTCATCCAGATAAATCCTTTTTCTGTTCTGAGTTCATTACGAAATGATTCAAGCTGGGAATTGATATAGTCTACTTCAACTTTAAATGGAACGCTCAGTTTCTCCCATTCCAGCGCGATAGTGGCAGTGTTCTCGGTCTGGTCGAGAAATTCGTAGCGAAGCCATTCCACGCTTTTATCAAGTGCCACGGGTTTTACTTTCACACGTAAGGCGTCTTCTTTTTCATCATAAAAATAGCTGCCCCAGGAGCCTGAGTTTTTAGAAAAGATAAGTGTGATCTCAGCCGGGTCATAAGCCATAAAAAAACCGTATTTACCGGCGGGCAGATCCTTGCCTTCTATCTTAACCGGAGTGGAAAATTCGATAGTGGTATTTTCATTGGCGCCGGCCCTCCAGGGAGCTGCTTTACTGCTGCCGAAGCCCTGGTCGGTAAAACCGGTGTACACCAGCTGGCCCCAGATCTTTCCCTCTCTTCCTTTTACACCGGGACGGTCGTAGCGAATGGTGATATCGGTAAGGCCCACGCGTTCGCTGACAGATGCTTTTTTATTGCCACCGCTTGGCGCTGTTGTGAGTGGGATCTGTGAATGAACAGGCATGTAAAGACAAAGGCCAATAGCTAATAGTATACTTATTCTTTTCATACAGTTAGTTTTTTAGTAAGCTAAACAGAAAAAAACAACCATGACTGAATTTGTTATAAACGTCTCCAGGGCGGGATAAATGTGCATTGTAAAAGGATTTGAGGCAGAAATATGGGGACACGGAGGTCACGAAGTGCACACGAAGGACACGATGTGGTTTGAAAATTCTTCGTGCTCTTTGTGTTTCCTCAGTGCTCATCGTGACCTAACTGGCCTCGGAGTACACGAAGTGCACGCGAAGGACACGATGTTGAATGAAAATTCTTCGTGTTGTTTGTGTTCCCTCCGTGCTCATCGTGACCTAACTGGACACGGAGTACACGAAGTGCACACGAAGGGCACGATGTTGAATGAAAATTCTTTGTGCTCTTTGTGTTTCCTCCGTGCTCATCGTGACCTAACTGGACA
>JAEZRB010000115.1 GCA_023412975.1 Bacteroidota bacterium
TTGATCATGATCGGGATATTATCAACGATCTCGAGGCCATAACCGATCAGGCCAACTCTTTTGCGGGGGTTGTTGCTGATCAGCCTAAGTTTGGTAATGCCGAGGTGCCGAAGGATCTGGGCGCCTACGCCATAATCCCGCTGATCCATTTGGAATCCCAGGTGAAGGTTGGCTTCCACGGTATCCATGCCATTTTCCTGTAGACGGTATGCCTTTAATTTGTTCATGAGCCCTATTCCACGTCCTTCCTGGTTCATATAAATGATGGCGCCACGTCCCTCCTCTTCTACCATCTGCATGGCTTTGTGAAGCTGCTCACCGCAATCGCAACGGAGCGAGCCCAGGATATCACCGGTAAAGCAGGAAGAGTGCATTCTAACCATCACCGGTTCGTCGCGTTCCCATTCACCTTTCAGGAGGGCCAGGTGCTCGTTGGGAGAATTTTTTTCTTTAAAAGCCACCAGCTTGAAATCGCCATATTTAGTTGGCATATCTACCCTTACGATCTCCTCGATCAGTGAATCCCTTTTTATCCGGTACTCGATCAGGTCTTTGATGGAAATGATACGGAAATCAAATTTTTTAGCCACTTCCAGCAGTTCCGGAAGCCGGGCCATGGTGCCATCGTCATTCATTATTTCGACCAGCACGCCGCCATAAGGCGCGGGGAAGCCTGCCAGCCGGGCCAGGTCAACTGCCGCCTCGGTATGTCCGGCTCTTCTTAAAACGCCCCCTTTTTTTGCCCTCAATGGGAAAATATGCCCGGGCCGGCCCAGTTCCGCCGGGTTGATAAATGGGTCTATCAGGGCCTGGATAGTTTTGGCCCGGTCGTGTGCAGAAATACCTGTGGTACAGCCATGTCCGAGCAGATCGACCGATACGGTGAAAGCCGTTTCATGCAGGGCGGTATTGTTGCTGACCATCAGTTCAAGTCCAAGTTCGTCACAATGCTCTTCCGGCAGGGGCACGCAGATTAGGCCACGGCCGTGTTTGGTCATGAAGTTTACAACCTCCGGTGTGATCGTCGCCGCCGCCGTGATGAAATCTCCTTCATTCTCACGGTCCTCATCGTCTACTACGATCACAATCCTGCCATCCCTGATATCCTTAATCGCCGCCTCAATGCTGTCGAACATGACTTAAATTTTCGCAAAGGTAGTAACAAAATGCATCGGTTCGGACTACCCGCAAGGCAGCGTGGGGCATGCCCAACCTGTCTATGCAAAATGCAGAGAAGATGTAGCAATTTGTTAATATTTGCTGAATTCCTGAACAGGAATATTCCCTTTCTTTGCAGCAAGTAAACAAACAAACAATCATGCTTAAGAGAAACTTATTCATGGCTATTATTTTCATGATAGCCGGGTTAATTACCCATGCACAGGTAACAACGAGTAGTATGAGTGGTGTCGTAAAATCAAGTTCCGGCGATCCGCTGGTCGGCACCACGGTTACAGCCACACACGTGCCCACGGGAACCCAGTACAGGGTTGTAACCCGTACCGGTGGTCTCTTCAATATTCCTAATATGAATCCCGGTGGTCCTTATATTGTTGAAGCAACCTATGTTGGATTCGGCAAAGGCACCAAAACCGATATCATCCTGCAACTGGGTGATGAATACAGGATTGATTTCGACCTGTCTTCTTCCGGTGAAGAACTGCGGGAAGTAGTGATATCCGCCGCCAGCCGCAACAGGGCTGTAAAAAGCGGCGCTTCTACCAACGTGAGTGAACGCCAGATCACATCCCTGCCAACCATCAGCCGTAGTATAAATGACTTCACCAGGATGACACCGCAGGCTTCCGGTACCGGTTTCAACGGAAGGGATGCGAGGTATAATAATATTTCAATTGACGGCGCCAACTTCAACAACAACTTTGGTCTGAGCTCCAGCAACCTGCCTGGTGGTGATGCCCAGCCCATCTCCCTGGACGCAATCGAGGAGATCAGCGTAAACATATCACCCTACGATGTGAAACAAGCCAACTTCACCGGCGCGGGTATCAATGCAATTACCAGGTCTGGTACTAACACTTATCATGGCTCTGTATACGGTTACTACCGCGATGAGTCATTCAACGGTAAGAAAGTAGGGAGCGCCAAACTGGGTACACTGGAAAAATCGGCTAAAAAAATATATGGTGGACGCATAGGCGGACCGATCATCAAAAACAAATTGTTCTTCTTCCTCAATGGAGAATTTGAAACACGTTCTTATCCCGGTTTGAACTGGAAAGCTACCCGCTCAGGCGTTTCAGGACCCAATGTTTCCCGTACAAAAGCTGAAGACCTCGATGCCGTTTCGAACTATGTGAAAACAAAATATGGATATGAAACAGGGCCATATGAGAACCTGGGCAATTTTGCTTCAGAAAATATCAAAGCCCTGGGCCGTATCGACTGGAATATAAACGACAATCATCGTCTCTCCGTTCGTTATAACTACGTAAAAAGTACAAACGACCAGGTTACTAACGGTACATCTGCTCCCAACCCAAGAGCTAGCTCAAATCGCTGGAGCAATAACTCGATGGCCTATGCCAATGCTAACTACGGTTTCGAAGACCTGGTGTCTTCCTGGACCATGGATCTGAAAAGCAAATTCGGACGTGTAAATAACCAGTTTCTTGCCACGTATACAAATATCGAAACAAATCGTACCAGCAATTCAACACCGTTCCCCTTTGTAGATATCTGGGATGGTGATATTGACGCAGGCTTGAATGCTTATATCAGCCTCGGTTATGAGCTTTTCAGCTGGCAAAATGCAGTAAAGAACAAGGTATTTACTTTCACTGATAACCTATCTTACAACGTCGGCAATCATAGCCTGTCGGCCGGTGTATCTTTCGATCATCTTTACTTTGGAAACAGTTTCCTGCGTTATGGAACTAGCTATTACCGTTTCCGTTCTGTAACAGATTTTATTACCAACCAGGCGCCCATCGCCTATGCCCTGACCTACGGTTATGGTGGCGTAACTGATCCCATCGCCGACCTTACATTCGGACAACTGGCATTTTACGTACAGGACGAGATCAAGGTCAACAATAAATTTAAACTGCTTGGCGGTATCCGTGTCGATAAAGCCCTCTACCTGAAAGATCCCTCTCCTAATAGCGCTATTTTGGAGAAAACATTCCAGGGTCCCGATGGAGAGCCTTACAAATTCGATGTGGGTACCTGGCCAAAAAGCAAATTGCTCTGGTCTCCCCGTATTGGTTTCAACTGGGACCTGGAAGGCAATCGCAACCTGATCATTCGTGGTGGTACTGGTATCTTCACCGGGCGTCTGCCTTTTGTATGGTACACCAACCAGCCAACCAACAGCTATGCGATCCAGGCTACCACCGAGGTCACCAATACTGCTACCCTGGCTACTATGCCCTTTAATCCTGATCCGCTGGCATATGTTAACAATTTCCCACAGAATTCTTCAACCCTGCCAACCGGAGCTTCTCTTGCAATAGTTGACAAGGATTTTGTGTTCCCCCAGGTATGGAGAACATCCATCGCATTTGACAAAAAACTTCCCTGGGATCTGTTGTGGACGGTAGAAGCTATCTATACAAAGGATATCAATGCCATCAAACAATACAATGCTAACATGGCGGTTCCGGATGATAACTTCTCCGGACCTGACAGCAGGCCGAGATTTTCGTCCAGCGCTGCACGAAAAATTGATGCGACTGTAAATGAGGCTATGATCCTTACCAATACAAGAAAAGGTAATGGCATCAGTCTTACCACCCAGTTGAGCCGCAATTTCCGCAATGGTTTCTTCGGACAGATCTCTTATAGCTATAACCATACAATGGACCTGTCGAGCAACCCCGGATCACAGGCAGCTTCAGCCTGGAGCAATATCAACAGCATACGTACCAGCAATGACCTTGACCTGGCTATCTCACAGTATTCCATTCCTCACCGTCTGGTAGCAGTAGCCTCTTATCGTTTTGAATACGCGAAAAACCTGGCTACAACCATTTCTTTGTTTTACGAAGGTGCAAACCAGGCAAGAGGCACTTACAGGTACAGCAACGACATGAATAATGACGGATTGAGCAACGACCTGATGTATGTTCCCAAAGACAGGGCACAGGCTGGTTTGTTTATTCCCAATGCCGCAGAAGCTGACGCGTTCTGGGCTTATGTTGAACAGGATAAATATCTCAAAAAGAATAAAGGAAACTATACTGAGATCTACGGTGTACTGCTGCCCTGGCAAAATAATATTGACCTGAAATTCCTTCAGGACTTTTCTTTACGCACAGGCAATACAAAACATACGCTTCAGTTCAGCCTCGACATGCTCAATTTTACCAATTTCCTGAATAAAAATTGGGGTGCAAGGTATCGTACTGTGGTCAACAACGGCGGCCTTTTGAGGTATACCGGCATCAGCAATGGCGTTCCCCAGTTTGCCCTGAACCAGGTAAGTGGTGCATTCCCCACCAAGACTTTCGAAACAGAGAAAGATGTTATCAGCGTATGGGGTATGCAGTTGGGTCTGCGTTATATTTTCTAAAGTGATTCCATTCTTTAATATCAATCCCGGCCTTGTGCCGGGATTTTTTATTACCGGGATTTCTTCCACTCCTTTTCACCAACCGCTTTCCAACGCCCACCGTCATGTTTAAGTAAAGTTATTTGTGACGCGATGAAGTTCTCTTCAAGCTTCATGGCTGAAAAATGTGCCCATGCTTTTTCAAAATCCGAAGGTTTCATATCCCTGTTGGCAATCGTGATATGTGGATGAAAGGGTCTTTCATCCTTCTTTATTTCAGGAAATAGATTGGTGAAATGTTCTTCTACTTTTGTTTTTATCAATTCTAATTCAGGACTGGTTTTTACCGCTGCAAACAAAACACGTTTCCCGAAATGAGAAAACCCATTGACATTTACCAGTATCGCCCCAACTTCACTGGAAAAGGCCTGAAGGGCTTTGAATAATTCTTCTTCCCTTTCATCAGCCAGCCAGAACGGCGGCACCAGGGTGATATGCGCCGGTGATCGCAGGGACACCACGCAGCCAAACTTTTCCTTCATCCAATTTTTGAAACCAAGGATCTTTTGATCCAGTGGCGGCGGGCAAACCAACGCCAAAAAATACATATGGTGTGCGGTTTTGTGCAGGATGATATTCATTTTAGTGTAATAAATTTAGGCTCTTGAATTCGAAATAAAGACAGATTCATATACCAACACAAAAGGGCAAATGTCTATGAAACGAAATATCCTGGTATTATTTATTGCATTGATATCATTCAAAGGAATATCACAGGTAAAAAATGATGCTTTCTTAGTTGATCTGCTTAGCAGGCAAACTGACAGTTTATTACAGGCAGTACTTAGCCAGCCGGATACATTCAGGTATCAAATTATTTATACGCAGATCGACCGGGACAAAAACAATAATCCTTCATTTAAAAATTACTACTATAATGTTGATCCCTATCGTTACTTCAATCCAGCATCAGTTGTGAAAATGCCCCTGGCCTTTTTATCGCTTGAAAAACTAAATGATATCAAACGTAAGGGCGTGAACCGGCATACCACCATCCAGTTCGACAGCGCTTATGGCAGGCAGAGCAGGGCCTATACCGACAGCACAGCCGAAAACTATCTCCCCTCCATCGAACATTATATCCGCAAAGCTTTTTTGATCAGCGACAATGATGCCTACAACAGGATGTATGAATTTGTGGGACAGCAAACCACCAACAGGAGGCTGCATGAAATGGGTTATCCTGATATTCGCATCACCCGCAGGTTTGTCCGCATGAGCATGGACCAGAACCGCCATACCAATCCCGTTCGCTTCCTCGATAAAAATGGTAAACTGATCTATAGCCAGCCGATGGAGGTGAATAAAGATTCATTCGACTTCAGCCGTATTTATAAAATGGGAAGTGCATATATGACCGCTGACGACAGCCTGGTTCATGAACCCATCGATTTTACAACCGCCAACAATATGCCGCTGGAAGACATGCAACAAATTCTGCAATCGGTTATGTTTCCGAAATCTGTAAAACCAGCGCAGCGTTTCCGGCTGACGGAAAAGGATTATAATTTCCTGTACCGGTTTTTGTCACAGTATCCTTCTGAAACAAATTTTCCAAAGTATGATACGAGCCAGTACTACGATAGTTATGTAAAATTCTTTTTTCGTTCTCCTTCGCATACCATGCCGCCACATGTAAGAGTGTTTAATAAAGTCGGCTGGGCTTATGGCTGTCTTACCGATGTTTCGTACGTGGCCGACTTTAAAAACAATGTTGAATTCATGCTGGCTGTTACCGTATATGTAAACAGCGATGGTATTTTGAATGATGGTAAATATGATTACGAAGAAATTGGCTGGCCCTTTCTTTATAAAATCGGCCAGGCCATTTACCAGCATGAGCTCAGCCGGCCACGAAAGTTTGCGCCGGACCTGTCGCGATTCAAAATGGAATACAAGCCCCGCCAGGAAGATGGCCGACCCGCCATCCGCGATGCTGACAACTGATCGTACGGGTTATCTACTGAATTCATTTTCATTACCTGGTGCCAATTATCGTAGTATAAGAACTACAGTGTAACCAACCGAATTTGACAGCAAAAGAATAAGACTTGCTATTTTCCCGGGGTCTTACAGCGTCGTACCTTTCATCTATCAAAAGCGGAAAACTAACTACCGTTTTTTGTAGAATAAATTTTGATCCTTATCTTAAAAGTCTGAATCCAGTAAAATCCGCGACGCCATAAAAATTCAATCCATGGAAAAACCCAATCACAAAAACCGATACAGAATGGAAAATCGGACGCTCAGTTTTACGGCTACTCTTGTCGAATCAAAGCTCCTAACCAACCTGGTGGAAAAACTTGCCGTAAGAAGATACGAGACCGGCTACAGTCTTGAAGAAGTGCAACCCGGCTGGGAAGCCATCGACATTTCCTCTATCGAAGCACATGTAAGTGGTATCACAAAACTTAGTTCAGAAACAGACCGGGTCAGGATGGTCTTCAATACCTGCTTCCTGTTCACCTGCACTAAGACCAAACACCACGAATTCAACTTAACCTGGGTCAATTCTCTTTCGTAGCCACGGATTACACAGATTTCACGGACTCTGATTGGCCACGAATTGCACGAATGACACGAATAGTTGCCACGGATTACACAGATTTCACGAATTCTGATTGGCCACAAATTGCACGAATCACACAAATAGTTGCCACGGATTTCACAGATTAATTTCCGTGCACTCCGTGCTTTCCTCTGTGCCCTCCGTGTCCAAAAAATTCCGAATTAAAGGACACGAAGAACACAATGTACACAAGAATGACACGATGTTATTTTGTTATTCTCCATGCTTTCCTACCTGATCTCCGTGTCCTAAAAAAACACGCTTGGTAAAAGATTATATATCACAATTAAGAAGAAAATTGTGCATCGCAGAGATTATTCGTGTCATTCGTGCAATTCGTGGCTACTTCTCCAATTTCTTTAGTTCAGCATTTATTTTGGATTTATCCATCCAGGTTTTGCCAACCATGACTCCCGCGATGTTGCGGGTGTGATTGATATCTTCCAGGGGATTACCATTCAAAAGCAGCAGGTCAGATACGGCGCCTACTTTTATTACACCGATATCATCCCTCTTTAAAAACCTACCTACATTCACCGTTCCTGTCTTGAGGGCTTCATACGGTGTAAGACCCGCATCGACCAGGTATCTCAATTCATGATGCGCAGAAAATCCCGGCACATCAAATACCTGTGGCGCATCAGAACCCAGCAACAAGCCGACGCCGTTTTTATTGCAGGCTGCGATAAGCTTCTTTCTTATCTCGATGAGTTTGCGAGTCACTTCAGCACTGTACTTTGGATTAGCCTGCAGGTTCTTCTTTGCCTTAACCCAATTGTTCAGGGTATTGGGATCCATATATTTCATCTCAGGCTCCTTAGCCAGTTCTTCCGCGTCACGATCCGGATGAAACCAGCGTTCCGCCAACGCCTGCGTAGGCACCACCCAGATATTGCGGGCCCGCAGTGAGTCCATCAATTTTTGAATGCGCGACTCATCAGCCTTATCAGCAATAAAAAGTCCAAAGAGACCCAGGTCCTGTTCTTTGATATTTTCGACACCGGGAACCAGGCTTTCCACGAATCCATCGAGGTGATCGATCGTTGCATAACCTGCCTCGATGGCGCGCCATACTCCTACGTCATACGAAACGTGCCCGGCGAAAGGAATACCCAGCTCATTAGCCGTGGCAACCATCGCATCGAAGTTTTCCCTGCTCAGGCCGGGATGCAGTTTTAAAAAATCGTACCCGGCTTTTTTCTGATCACGCACCATAGTCGACGCAGCTTCCGTGGACTTTACACTGCTGCCGTTGAATGATGGTCCCGATGTAATAAACCTGGGTCCAAAAATCTCCCCGCTCTGGATCTTGCTTCTAAGTTCAATATGACGCGGATGCCCCAGCATACCACGGATCGTTGTAACACCCGCCAGCGTGAAAAGCTTTGCGACCTCTTTCATGGGTTCGATATCATCGATCGGCGGCACATGCGCATGCATTTCAGCCAGACCCGGCATCAGCCATCTACCCGTAGCATCGATCATTGTCGCGTCTTTGCCGTACTGTACTTTCGATGTCGGTCCGATTGCTTTGATCACACCATCTTTCACCACCACATCCTGCCCGCTCAACACTTCGTTGCGATCCATCGGGACGACATTTACATTTTTAAACACCATTTCAACGGCGGGGTTATCCTTCGGGGGCTGGGCATTGCAGGAAACAACTACAAATGTCGCCAGCAACAGGCAGGTAAACTTCATAATTGAAACTTTAGGTGATGAAAAACTGGTTTACTAAATATAAAATTAATTTAATGTCCCGGCAGGCAGTGTGGGAACATTTCAAATTTTCGCTTTAATCAATTTATCCTATTTAATATCAGGAACCTCCGATCAACCTTATTACCTTAGTAAAAAGTCATTTCAATAACACTAACCCTATTACCTTATCCACTGAAAAATAAGGGGAATAAGGTTGTTTCCTGTATAGCTTTTTATGTTACTAAGGTAATAAGGTTTTCAAACCTGCTATAACAATGCTCATCAGCCAGCTTAAGGGAAAATTCGAAATACACCTGGCAGGTTTGTTACCTGCGGCTGCACTAGATATAAAAGTAATTGTATGTTCCGGCAGGCAGTGTGGGAACATTTCAAATTTTCGCTTAAATCAATTTATCCTATTTAATATCAGGAACCTCCGATCAACCTTATTACCTTAGTAAAAAGTCATTTCAATAACACTAACCTTATTACCTTATCCACTGAAAAA
>JAEZRB010000129.1 GCA_023412975.1 Bacteroidota bacterium
CTTAACCTCAACCTCAACCTCAACCTTAACCTTAACCTTAATCTAGGCAGTTTCTTTATGTATCTCCGATGTAAAATGAAAATTGATATCAGGGTTGTTGCTAATTTCTGTATTAAGGAACCATTCACTTTGCGCCAGGTATACCATATGACCATCCTTGTCTTCCGCGATATTAGCCTGTTTGAATCTTGAAAACTCGATCAACTTTTTCTCATCGGTGGATGTTAACCAGCAGGCTTTATAAAATGGCAGGGTGTTGAAGACCACCGAAGCTCCGTATTCATGCAGGAGACGGTATTGTATCACCTCAAACTGCAGCTCACCCACGCAGCCAATAATTTTTTTATTGCCACCGAACTGAGTGAATAGCTGAGCTACACCTTCATCTGTTAATTGTAAGAGCCCCTTTTCAAGCTGCTTGGTCTTCATGGGATCTTTATTCACAACCTCTTTGAATATTTCAGGTGAGAATGATGGTATACCCGTAAAATAAAAATCCTCGCCTTCAGTAAGTGTGTCGCCGATTTTGAAATTGCCTGTATCAAATAAACCCACCACATCGCCCGGGTATGCTTCTTCGATCACATCTTTGCTTCTCGCCATAAAAGAGTAGGGATTGCTGAAGCGAACATCCTTGTCGAGGCGAACATGATGGTAATATTTATTTCTTTCAAACTTCCCCGAACATACGCGCATGAACGCGATGCGGTCTCGGTGCTTGGGGTCCAGGTTGGCATGGATTTTAAATATAAAACCACTGAGTTTGTCTTCTCCCACATCTACCGGGCGTTTAGTGGTCTCACGGCTGCGGGGCGTAGGTGCTATGCGAATAAAAGTATCCAGCATTTCTTTTACCCCGAAATTGTTGACTGCACTTCCAAAAAAAACAGGCGCCACTTTTCCTGCCAGGTAATCATCTACTATAAGATCCCCATGAACACCATGCACCAGTTCCACATCCTCGCGAAGTGCATTGGCATCCTTCTCGCCTATCTTTTGATCTAATATGGGCAAAGACAGGTCACGGATCTGTAACACGTCTTCATCTGAAGCTTTTGTATTGGGCGTAAACAGAACAAGGCTTTTGTCGTCGATATTATAAACTCCTTTGAAATCTTTGCCGCTATTGATCGGCCAGGTCATGGGATGAAGCGAAATCTTTAATTCCTTTTCAATCTCCTCCAGGAGGTCAAAGCGGTTCTTCCCATCACGGTCCATCTTATTGATGAATACAATCACCGGCGTGTCACGCATCCGGCACACTTCCATCAATCGCCTGGTCTGTTCTTCCACCCCGTTCACGCTATCAATTACGAGAATGACACTGTCGACGGCGGTCAGTGTCCGGTAAGTATCTTCCGCGAAATCTTTGTGGCCGGGTGTATCCAGCAGATTGATCAGGATGCCGTCATATTCAAAACTCATCACTGAGGTGGCAACCGAAATACCTCTTTGTCGTTCGATCTCCATAAAGTCGCTGGTCGCGTGCTTTTTAATCTTATTGCTTTTCACCGCGCCTGCCACCTGTATGGCGCCACCAAACAAAAGCAATTTCTCGGTAAGTGTAGTTTTACCGGCATCGGGGTGACTGATGATCGCAAATGTCCTGCGGCGTTTTATCTCATTACTATACTTCATATACAATCTGCCCGGCTTGAGCCCGGACGGTTTTTAAGGCCGCAAAGGTAAGGCTTGAGCGGGATTGTTGGAAAGGCCTGGCAGAAAGGGTCAACACCGTTCAATTCTGGATCTTCCTCGACATAAACCCCATTAATAAAATCACCAGGCCGAGGCCGACATGAAGATAATTGTCGGCGCCATTCACATGCAGGAAACCCAGGATCTTGCCCATTCCTTCGGTACCAATACTGGTCAGTCCGATGATTCCGATGATGAGATAGATGAGTCCAAATGCTATTAGGAATCCCCTGGCTGCCGTCGGGGCGGCCAGCGCAATAAAAAGGATTAGTACTCCACTGACAATATGCACTATGTTGTGCACAGTGTCGGCATGAAAGATCGCATCCGGGGAATCGCCGACAATCGGGTTGTCGATAAAACCTAAAATGCCAACGGCAACGAAAACCAACCCGATTAATATGGCTACAGATTTTGCTGACATATAAAGTGGTTTTGGTGATTGTACCGTTAAGTTAGTTCAATATTCGCTGTCTGCAAACTACAGTTGCCGGATATACACGTTCATCAATTCCAAATACTTTTTTACTTCTCCTAATGAAGCAGTACGCGCTTTTTCATTATCAGAGCCCGCTGCGCGAAGGCTGTTGACCTTAGCCCTCACATTGGCGCGGTAGGCTTTATAGTATATAAACATCCTGCGATCTTCATCGGAAAAAAGTGTATGATATGACTGGTCATAATGATGCAGGAACAAGGCTGCAAGGGCGCTGCGTCCCAGCGCATCCAGGTCCATACAAAGAAAGGCCACTTCGTCCAGGACATCCATGTACCTGTACGAATCATTAAACTCAAGACAATCGAATGGTGTGGGTTCGGGAAGGAGAAAAATATTTCGTGTATGCAGATCGCCATGGCAATCCCTGATAAATCCCAGATTTATGCGTTGTTTAATTCTTCCCCGGTTTTGTTCTAAAATCTGGTTAGAAACCTTTATCGCTTTTGATATGTTCGCCCGACTACCCGGGAGGAGTTGTTCCAAATAATCAGATTGCCCTTCAAGGTCGTTGAATTTTTCAGCTATTTCATCGGGGTCGAGTTGATCCTTTATCTCAGTCTCCTGGTGAAAACCGGCAATCTTTTTGGCGAGGCCAATAATGTCAGACTCCGTCACTTTATTTTCTTTTATGAGCAGATCCATCTGTCGGCCTGGATCAAGTTTTCGCATCTTCACCGCGTAATCAATGACAGTGCCCTTTCCACCTTCAAGAACGAATTGACCATTGACATCATTTATAGTTACCACATCCAGGTAAATCCCGATGGTAAACCTGTTGTTAAGCACAACTTCACGTTCACAATAATATTTTCTTTTTTCCATGGTTGAAAAATCAAGAAAAGAATATTGAACCGGCTTTTTGATCTTATAAACCCATTCATTGCCCATCAGGACCCATGAAATATGGGTCTCAACGAGCTGTGGATTCATCATTCCCGTTGGCAATTGGCCATCATTGATCAGTTCACGGATCTGTTCACCTGTCATTTCTGTTGGCATTAATATGATCAACCGCGGTTTCAATCATACGATCGATATTATCATTTGTTGATTCCAATACCAGGTGTGGCGTCAACATCGGCTCCCACTGCGACCTGATCTTTTTATAAACCTCGTAATCAGCGTCGCTGTCAGTCCGCCTCATACTCAGTCTTTGCCGGGTTATTTCATCAGTCGCAAAGACTTCGATAAAAATCGGGGGTGCGTCCCCCGCTTTTTCATTAAAAAGCTCACGCAGGTTTTGTTTATAAAAAGTGGCGTCGATAACAATGGGTTTGCCTTTTTGAATCGTCTGCTCCATAATCAAAGCCATATGGTCATAGATAGATGATTTTTCTTTTTCCGTGTAGGTTTTTTGAGCCAGTAATTTCTTTCGCTCCAGATCACTATTTATATAATCGGCGGAGATAGTTTTGGCTAAACGCGATGCGAAATAGCTTTTCCCCGAACCTGGTAAACCAAAAACGATAATAACCATAAAAATTGATCTCTTGTATGGTTGACGAAATTAAATCTTTATCTGCCATCCATATCACGTCGTTCTACCTAAGAACCATTATACAAGTGTGAGCATTCAGAATATTTTACATGGTATCCTTTTTATTTTACCATCCTCATCTTTATACACCGGGAATTGCATAAACCGTCCCTACAGGACGGATGGGTTTCCTGGCATTTTTAGCTACCCATAAAACGTCCCTATGGGACGAGAGAGAGAACCGGCTGATAAATTAAATTCAGGAACAGGCAAGAGTTAGGTTGAGGGAATTAGAATTTTAAAATTAGAGGTTCATTTAAATATAAAAATGGGTTTGAATTCCGATTCTGATACCCCCGCGTTCCATCAGAACGCTTTATGGGTAGAAAATATCGTACCCAAATCATTCACGTCCCATAGGGACGTTTTATGCGGGTCATGATACAAAAGGTAACATTCAAAATGATTATAACCGATATCTTTTTTAATAAAACACATCTTTCCCCTATACCAGAAATATGTAGGGAATTTACATTTGGGCTACCCCCGCGTTCCATCGGAACGCTTTATGGGTAGAAAAAATATCGAACCCAAGATCATTCACGTCACATGGGGATGTTTATGCGGTTATCATAAAAAAGATAACATTCAAAATAATTATAACCGATATCTTTTTAAATAAAACACATCTTTCCCCAATACCGGAAATATGTAGGGAATTTACATTTGGGCTACCCCGGCGTTCCATCGGAACGCTTTATGGGTAGAAAAATATCGAACCCAAATCACACACGTCCCGTAGGGACGTTTTATGCGGGCCTTGATACAAAATGTAACTTTCAAAATGATTTTGCCTGCATCCTTTATAAACATCATCACCTTAATCTCATTAAGCATATACTACATAAAAATTTTCATATTACATTGAATATCATTGCGATAACAAGGCATTACATTTTGCTAAATTATTTAGTATTTTTGTGTGGTAATGCAATCCTCAAAAGCTGATATTATTTCCCGCCTGCAAAAAGAGATCCTCCCTTTGCAGGGTTTCAAAGCTGGTTCTTCCAATACCTGTAAGGATATTGGACTGGGGCCGATAAACTATGCATTTCCAGGAAATATTTTTCCGCAGGGTGCCATTCATGAATTTATAGTTCCCGGTCAGATGGAAATAGCACCCACTTGCGGATTTATAAGCGCCTTACTTTCATCTTTTAAAAATTGTAAAGGAATTGCACTTTGGATCAGTGCATCGCGGCAATTATTTCCACCAGCCCTTAAATTTTTTGGTGTTGACCCGGATAATATTTTTTTCATAGACCTGGCAAATGAAAAAGAAGTTTTATGGACACTGGAAGAAGCGCTGAAATGCGAAGGCCTGCTGGCGGTGATCGGTGAAACAAAGGACCTGGATTTTACCAGCAGCCGAAGATTACAACTTGCCGTTGAAACAAGCGGCGTTACCGGCTTTATCATTAGAAAGAATACAAAAACTCTCACCACCACAGCATGTATAGCCCGCTGGAAAATATGTGCATCAGCAAGTGAATTGCCAGGTGATATGCCCGGTGTTGGTTTCCCTGCCTGGCATATTGAGTTATTAAAAGTAAGAAATGGTAAACCCGGATCCTGGCATTATGAATGGAAGAATGGAAAGCTTGAACAATTGTCCCGCATAGATGACCCGGTAGAACATCTCCAGAAAAAAACAGGTTAAGATGAGTAAAAGATATGTGTCGATTTGGTTGAAATACCTGTCAACCGATTGGTTTTCGCGCCGGCATCCGGCATTGAAGCAAGTACCATTTGTTCTTACTATTAAGGACCATGGGCGACTGCTGGTAAGTGCGGTGAATCAACTGGCAGAGCAACAAGGGATTTATTTGGGCATGCCTGTGGCTGATGCAAGGATTGCTGCCCAGGGCTTGGAAATATTGGATGATCGCCCCGAACTCCCAACTAAAATTCTAAAGCACCTCGCTGAATTTTGCATCCGGTTTACACCTGTTGTAGCTGTAGATCCCATGGGTGGACTCATTTTCGATGCTACTGGTTGTCCTCATCTCTGGGGTGGAGAACGTTCTTATTTAAAAAATATTAGTGCCAGGTTAGATGCACAAGGATTTATAAGCAGGATAGCCATCTCCGATACCATTGGCACCGCATGGGCATGCGCAAGATTTGGAAAAGAAGATATCTGTGTTGTTGAGCCGGGACAGCATCTATCTGCCTTACTTCCCTTACCTCCAACTGCATTAAGACTGGAACCAGAAATTGAACAACGCTTGTACAAACTCGGTTTGCGAAAGATCAGTGATTTTATTGGCATGCCCCGCCCTGCATTGCGCAGGCGTTTTGGTTCGGCTCTTATAAAAAGACTGAACCAGGCTTTAGGCCATGAACAGGAACTGATACAATCCATCCATCCTTATGTCCCCTACCAGGAGCGACTAGAGTGCCTTGAACCAATTGTAACCAGAACAGGGATTGAGATTGCACTGGAACAATTGCTGCAAATGCTTTGTGAACGTCTTTCAAAAGAATCAAAAGGTCTTCGTAAGGTTAATTTTAAGAGCTATCGGGTAGATGACAAATTAAATACTATAGAGATCGGTACCAATCGGGCTACACATAATAAAACTCATCTGCTTAAACTATTTTCCAACAAACTGGATAATATCGAGCCCGGTGAGGGAATTGAAGTTTTTACGATCGAAGCTTTGCAGACCGAAGAAGTTTTGGCTGCCCAGGAAAAAATTTGGAACCAAAGCGCTGACCCTGCTATTTATGAATTACTCGATCGTATCGAAGGCAAATTTGGGAACAATAAAATCCATCGTTTTTTACCCGCTGAACATCACTGGCCTGAACGATCTATAAAAGCAGCCACATCTATTGAAGAAAAACCAACAATATCCTGGAGGACTGATAAACCCAGACCTATTCATTTATTATCCATTCCTGCCCCCATTACTGTCACAGCACCCATCCCCGATTATCCACCCATGCTTTTCCGGTATAAAGGCACACTACATAAAGTGATGAAAGCAGATGGTCCCGAAAGAATTGAGCAGGAATGGTGGATCAGACAAGGCGAACACAGGGACTACTATATCGTGGAAGACGAAACAGGTTGCCGGTTTTGGCTATTTCGTCTTGGACATTACACAGGTGATAAAACCAATCAATGGTTTCTACATGGTTTTTTTGCATAATTGAATAGTGCGCATGAATTATACAGAACTTCAGATTACAACAAACTTTAGCTTTTTACGGGGTGCATCTCATCCTGAAGAGCTCGTAGAGCAGGCAGCATTTTTGGGTTATAAAGAAATAGCAATTACTGATCGGAATACACTTGCCGGAATTGTACGTGCCCATGCTGCAGCAAAAAAATCAGGTATCAGGGTAATTCCAGCCTGCCGTATTGATCTGCTCGACGGACCCAGCCTGCTTGCCTACCCCACCGACCTGGCTGCCTATTCCCGGCTAAGCAATTTGCTGACAAAAGGAAACCTTCGTGCAGAAAAAGGCGAATGTCATTTATACAGGGCAGATGTATTTGAATACGCGGAAGGGTTGAAATTTATCGTCATCCCACCTGAGACATTGAATGAGGCTTTTGGCTTTGAGGAGACATTTACAAACGCTCTACAGGAATATCATTTTACTTTAGGCGATAATCTGTATATCGGATCACAGCGTTATTACCTGGGTAATGATGCCAAATATCTTCACAGGCTATATGAATTGTCGTCACAAATGAAAATACCCATGGTCGCAACCAATGATGTGCATTATCACCATCCCGACCGGAGGGAATTGCAGGATGTGATGACCTGTATTCGGGAAAAATGCACCATCTATACAGCAGGATTTAAACTGCATGCCAATGCAGAACGATACCTGAAACCTGCGCAGGAAATGGAAAGACTTTTTCGTCAATACCCGGATGCGATAAGCCGCACCCAGGAAATTGTATCGGCCTGTAAATTTTCCCTGGATATGCTGAAATACGAATATCCTGAAGAGATCACCACTGATGGTCGTACACCGATTGAAGAACTTGAATTTCTCGCCTGGCAGGGAGCCCGTAATGAATTTGGTAAAAATATACCAGCAAAGATCAGCGAAGCGATCAGGTATGAGCTGAAGTTTATCAAACAAATGGATTATGCACCCTATTTTCTTACGGTGTATGATATCGTTCGTTTTGCCCGGCAACAGGGAATACTTTGCCAGGGCCGTGGATCAGCAGCGAATTCAACAATATGCTACCTGCTTGGCATTACTTCAGTGAATCCCACAAAATTCGACCTGCTTTTTGAACGCTTTATTTCTGCAGCCCGTAATGAGCCACCAGATATTGATGTTGATTTCGAACATGAACGCCGTGAAGAAGTGATGCAATATATTTTTAAAAAATATGGTCGCGACCGCGCTGCTATCGTCGCAACCGTTACCCAGCAACATTTTAAAGGCGCCGTTCGCGATGTAGCCAAAGCCATGGGGCTTTCGGTGGATACGATTAACCGGCTTTCCAGGGCTGCAGGCCAGTTTATGAATGATGAATTAAAACAGGAACGCATCCGTGAACAGGGATTTAATCCGCAGGATCGGCATTTACAAAAAGTAATTCAACTCACACAACAGTTTATGGGGTTTCCAAGGCAACTGGGACAACATACCGGTGGTTTTGTGATAACAAGGGGTAAACTTTCCGACCTGTGTCCGATACTAAATGCACGAATGGAAGATCGTACCTGTATTGAATGGAATAAAGACGATATCGATGCGCTGGGTTTTATGAAAATTGATGTCCTGGCCCTGGGTATGCTTACCTGTATTCGAAAGGCTTTTGATCTTGTCAAACAACATTATGGGCTTAAACTTACGCTGGCTAATATCCCCCAGGATGATCCGGCTGTTTATGAAATGATTTGCCAGGCAGATACGATTGGGGTGTTCCAGATTGAAAGCCGTGCCCAGCAATCCATGTTGCCCCGGCTGAAACCCCGGACCTTTTATGATCTCGTCATCGAGGTAGCAATCGTGAGGCCAGGGCCTATACAGGGAGATATGGTTCATCCTTACCTGCGCAGACGAAATAAAGAAGAACCCGTTGACTATCCATCAAAAGAACTGGAGGAGATCCTGAAAAGAACATTGGGAGTACCACTATTCCAGGAACAAGCCATGAAGATCGCCATCGTCGCAGCGGGTTTTACTGCCGCCGAAGCAGATGAACTCAGGCGTAGCATGGCTACCTTCAAGGCTAAAGGAATGGTCTCGAGCTTTAACGAAAAACTGATAAATGGGATGCTGGCAAGAGGCTATACCAGGGAATACGCGGAAAGGATTTTTAAACAACTCGAAGGTTTTGGCAGTTATGGGTTCCCTGAAAGTCATGCAGCCAGTTTTGCATCGCTTGTATATGTTTCATCCTGGATAAAATTTTATTATCCGGATATTTTTGCCTGTGCCCTGCTCAATAGCATGCCCATGGGTTTTTATCAACCAGCTCAGATCGTGATCGATGCACAGAAACATGGTGTAACTGTAAACCCGGTCGACATCAACCATTCATTGTGGGATAATAAACTCGAACCTGATAACGGAAAATATAAATCGCTTCGGCTTGGATTCAGGCAGGTAAAGGGATTAAGAGAATACGATACGAATTTGCTGACAGAAAATAGGAAACCCTTCTATCCGGATATCAATTCACTTCGTGATGCGGGTGTACCGGAATCTGCGATTGAAAAACTTGCAGATGCCGACGCATTTCGTTCGATCGGCCTCGACAGGCGCCAGGCATTATGGGAACTTTCGGCAAAAGATCATCCCATCGCCTTGTTTTCAGGAAATTCATCCATGTCAGTCACGGAAAAAAATATATCATTACCTGTAATGAGCCTGCCTGAACATGTAGTACACGACTACGCTTCCGTTTCTCTATCCCTAAAAGCACATCCTGTTAGTTTTATCCGGGAAAAATTACAATTGTTGCATATCATCTCCACAAATGACTTACTTAACAAAGCCGATGGTGATATGATAAGAGTAGCGGGTTTGGTTTTGGTAAAACAAAGACCTGGTACAGCCAGTGGCGTTTGCTTTATGACGATCGAGGATGAAACAGGAGTTGCTAACCTGGTAGTCTTCCAGGCTATTTTTGAAAAATTTCAAAAAGCGGTTTTGCAATCCCGGCTGATCATGGCAGAAGGCAGATTGCAACGTGAGGGTGAAGTAATACATGTAATCGTCAGCGCTTGCCATGACTTCTCCAATATGCTGAGCAGGCTAACATCAGAACCTAATGAACAGGAGAAAGTTTTTCCTGAAGGGAGAAGCTTTAAATAAAGACATGCATTTATTCGAATTTTGACGATGCCAGTATCGCAGCCAGTTCCCTCCCTATTCCCTCGTCGGAATATGTTACCGTAATGCCAAAATCATAGCCCATATGAAGCCTGCTGTAAATAGCCATATTAATTACCATTTCGTTGGGCAGGGTGGCAACAACCCTGAACTTTCGGAATTCCAGGCCGCCGATCTTCTCAACATGAGATGATGTATCTACACTTGTCCCAGGAGCCTGGCTTTCCAGGGTTTCCACAATGATTGATTTCACTTTCACATCTTCATCATTCCAGTCACCATCTACGGCAGGATCAAAAGGAATGATGGTAGCGGTAAATGTATTTAATTCGCCTTTTTTTAAACTGACCAGGGTCTGCATTTCGCTATAGTCAAGTTTGTCATTATAGGTATTCTCAACAGCGGTAGCACCCCTGCTGTTGTTGGCGTTGATCTGGGCAGAGTCAAGCACGATAAAATCGGAGGGAATTTCGATCTTCCAGCTCACTTGAGGAAACGCCACCTCGCGGGTATTAATTTTTGAATTTGATTGCCCTTTACAACTCAAAAAAACAGTTGTCAATATAATTGCCAGGAAAAAAAGTCTCATACATAAATTATTCGTTGATGAATGGGATATGCAACCAGTGTACATGCTTTGGACTGGCTTAATGCCATATCGATTACTGCACATAAAGGTCATCAACGAATGAATCCAAATGCTCAAAGAAATTAGCTATAGTGGAGATCTCTCTTGTGTAAGTTGTTCTGCAAGCCCAACCAGTATGCCTTCCGGTCCACGTACATAACATAGCCGATACAGATCCTGGAATCGGACTACTTCTCCTACGAGCCGTGCACCGGTTTTTTCAAGCTTTGTAAGTGTGTGATCGAGATTTTCTACAGTAAACATAACCCGCAAATACCCAAGCGAGTTGACTGGCGCTTGCCGATGGTCGGCTACAACTGCAGGCGTAATAAATTTCGATATTTCAAGGCGGCTATGCCCATCGGGCGTCACCATCATGGCAATTTCAACTTCCTGGTTTCCGAGTCCGGTGACTCGTCCGGCCCATTCACCTGCCACTGTTGCCCGGCCTTCTAAACGAAGACCCAGTTCACTAAAAAAAGTGATAGCATCATCTAGAGATTCAACGACGATGCCAACGTTATCCATCCTGATCACTTTGCTTCCTGCCATAGTGTTGTTTTATCCAAACCTATATCCAAATTGTAAACCAAAATACCGGATCCGCAAATTATTATCGCGAATATTTGCCATAAATATTTTTGTAACTATACGTCGCTGATTGCCCAGGTAAGCCGCAACCGCATACTTAAAACCAATATCCGTTGTAAATCCAACTTGCCGTATAGAATGCCATGCTGGTCCCATCGTAGCAGACAATGCAATCCTATCTGAAACAAAAAATTGAGGACCCGCTTTTAAGGAATAAATAACTGCAGTTTTATTTTCCCTGCCCCGACCGTCCTCCACATAAAGTTTATCGCCGATAAATCTTTCTGTGCCCGCTTCGAGCAGGAGTTGTAGTTTATTTTTTGCAAACAAAAACGCATCACCGCCTACACCCATCCCGACTTCATTATTAGCCAGCCCTTTCAGGCCGCCATCTGCATTGACTGAAGCCACCAGGTTAAAGGGCTTATCAAACTGGCAATAAGCTTTGCAGGATAGGAACCAAAAAGCCAAAACAAATAAAAATCGCATTTATCAGAGTTGGTTGGCAAAAATGTTATTTCAAAGCTGTCCAATCAAACACGCGTCGCCCTACCCTGCCCTCAAAATCTTTTCCATCTTTTTCCCCTTGGCCAGTTCGTCGATTAGTTTATCCAGGTACCTCGCCTTTTTAGTAAGGGGATTCTCAATTTCTTCTACACGATAACCACAAATCATACCCGTAATCAGTTTGGCATTGGGATTCAGCTTCGCCCTCTTAAAAAATGTTTCAAAGTTCACTTTCTCCTCAATGAGCTCCTTCAGTTTCTTCTCATCAAACCCCGTCAGCCATTCGATTACCTGGTGTAATTCTTTCTTTGTACGTCCTTTGCTTTCAACCTTTGTAACATAGTGGGGATATACCGATGCAAATATCATTTTTGCAATTCGCGCATCGTGTTCGGGTGTTGTTTTCATGCATTTTGTTTTTGAAGCGTCAGTTAAAGGTAAAAAGATGAAATAATATTCCAAAGCCCACGGAATCCGTGCCAGTGGATTACTTCCATTTAATGTCAAACCTGCCATCGTTGATCACCATCGAATCTGTCAGGGAAGTCACAAACGAAGTATCACTTAATCGTCTAAATAGTTTCCCGGAAAATTCGCCTGACAGGATGCCGTGTAAAGTATCAATTCTCGACACGGTAACCGTAAAGTCCGGATTGGTATCCGACAGCAGATATGACTGTTCCGGCTGACCCCGTACAGAAAGCCAATATCCCACTTTGATGGTGTCTTGACTTAATGTACTATATATACCTATGCCCCGAAAATTCGTCGTCAGATTGATCGAAATATTTTCAGAAGTACTCCAGGAACCATTTTTATAAAAAACCTTATCGGCATCCAGCCTGATATCTCCATCACTGGAATAATAGAAGCCTGAAAGGTTTTCCCTGCATCCTCCAGCAAATGGGAAACAAACCTGTCCATAGTTTGTCCAAACCGACTCGTTTAAAAGAAACCCAAAAGTATTTTCCCCGGATTGTGTTTATACGGGAAGGGATAGCACAACACCGGTATCGTCCTTACGGCACGAAATAAAGATCAACAGGAATAGGCCTAAAAAAATAATATATCGATTCATGTCATCTTACTTTAATTCCATTTACCGGGTCCCTCTTCCAGCAACGCTTTCACCCGCTCTTTCACATATCCATTTTCAAAATAAGGATAGATATTCTTTCCCGGGCAGGTGGTTTGCCTGCTGTGGTCGCGATGGGTGGCAATGGTTTCAGGTGAAATATTATGTTTCGTACAAAAATGAGCAATCAGCTTTGCCAACACATCCAATAAGCTTTGATTAAGTTCCTGTTGCTCATAGTTGCCCAGAAAACAAATCAGTAAATGACCAGTAGGATCGTACTCTGTGTTGGTCTCACCAACAGTATTGACATTTCTTCCTTCATACACCGTCCCGTCTGGCGCAATAAGATAATGATAAGGCACATCAGTCCAGTTGCGGTCGGGTCCCATACTCCAGGTTTGTATATTTTTTAATCTCCTGCCACCATCATCTGCCGCAGTGAGCAGGCGTCCGCCCTCATGATGCACCGTGATACGGGATGGTGTATGTTGCTTATAAGGCCTCGCATCAGCCGCCTGCCAGCCTGAACGTGGGATAATGGCCAGGATATTGGGATGCACTTCGGCCCGACTGCTTTCATTACCGGTACGATCAACCGCAGTGACTGCAACGGCATTCAGCTTACTTCTGCCATCATGTGACTCCAATTGTATCGTACGTTCAGCCCCGTTTAAAATTCGATAACTCCAGTTCCTGCCATATTGATAATATACAACCCAGCGAAAAACATCCGCCTCATTGCTATGATCCCATTTAATATCTACTTTATCATTCGACTGGTTTACGTTCACCGTAGGCGCAACAGGCGCATCATTGTCGAGCCAGTTGCTTGAAGGAACAAGGGCATCGGAACGGTAGGGTCCTTCAACAAGGGCTTTAGCCATATTCGGATTCTTGACAACCGAGCCTACATTCCAATGCACTACACCGCTACTGCCTGGCAACATCCCGCGTGAGATCATGATCTGGCTAAGCGTCTCATTCACATTCAAGGCGCTGGTATCGCGGCCTACACTGATACCAGGCCATAAGTGGCGATTTTTAGCATTTTCTTCCGACCACCAGCCAAGCAATACCGGGTAACTTTGCGAAATTCGATTGATCGGCCAATACAATTGTGGTGAAAAATAGTCTATCCAACCCTTATTGAGCCAGAGTTTTGCATCCGCATATAACACTTCATATTGATCAAAGCCGCCGATCGATTCGGGATATCCCGGACGCCAGATGCCAAAAGGGCTTAATCCAAATTTTACATGCCTTTTCTCAGCTTTTATCTCTTTGTATAAACGCTGTATAAATGTATTCACACTTTCGCGGCGCCAGTCGCCACGGGATAATTTTCCACCGTCCGCTATATAACTCTTCCAGCTTGTACTATCTGGAAAGTCTTCATTACCATTATAAGAGGGATAAGGATAAAAATAATCGTCGAAATGAACGCCATCTATGTCATACCTCTTTACGATATCCATCACCACTTTTACACCATGATCCTGTGTTCCTTTCAGGGAAGGATCAAACCACCAATAACCCTCTTTCAATTTCACTACCAGCTCCGGTTTTGTTTTTACCACTGAGCTTTCACTAACCTCCCCACCCGCAACATGATGCGCGCGATAAGGGTTCAGCCACACATGCAACTCGAGACCGCGCTCATGTGCTGCTTCTACCCAAAACTCCAGCGGATCATAATATGGCTCAGGGGCACGGCCCTGTACACCGCTCAGATAGTAAGACCAGGGCTCGAGAGAACTGTTATAAAGTGCATCCGCCTGTGGACGCACCTGGAATATCACCGCGTTAAAATGATGAGCTTTCAAAAAATCCAGCATTTCAATGGCTTCCCTTTTCTGTTCTTCAGTCGAAAGCCCTCTCTTGCTGGGCCAGTTTATATTGGCTACAGTTGCCACCCAGGCCGCACGAAATTCCCTGGCGGCTTTAGGAGTGCCAGGAAGCGTGTTGTCAGCAACCTTTTTTGAAGAAGAACAGGAAAATAAAACGATCATGAAAATAGAGTAAACCAGAATTCTTATCAATCGCATAGACATAAAGCAGTTGAATTAGGGTTAAAAATACAGTAAAACGCATCAGGCTCCCATTAGAATTGCCGGCTCAAATAAATTTATAAACCGAAACTATTGAAGCTGTAAATTTGAATATGATCCGGAGAACGATAGAAATTATTAGCAGCAGTTTTAAAATGGCTATGCTGGAGCTATGGAAAAATAAGCTTCGCACCTTTCTCTCCCTGTTTGGGATCACGATCGGCATCTTTTGTATTATTGGCGTACTGGCTGTTGTCAACAGCCTCGAGCAAAATATCAAAAATGAAGTCAACTCTCTGGGGAACAACACAATCTATATTGACAAATGGGATTATTCAGCTGGCGGGCAAGACTACCCCTGGTGGAAATATGTTAACAGGCCTGTACCTAAATACGAGGAGCTCAAACAGATTAAAGACCGTACTGCCAGTGCTAAGTTCGCGGCATTCAATATTAATGTTTCCGACAATGTCGAATACCGCGGTAGCGTTTTGTCAAATGTGAAGTTGTACGGTATCACACCGGATTTCATCCAGATTCAACCCCTGGATATTTCTTATGGACGTTTTTTGACCGAATCTGAATTTGACCGGGGCAATAACACGATCGTAGTGGGGAATGAGATCGCTGAAAAATTGTTTGGCTCATCCGAACTGGCAGTTGATAAAAATGTGACCATCCGGGGCAAGAAAGTGCTGGTGGTAGGCGTCATAAAAAAACAGGGCAAGCAAATGATCGGTGGCTGGGATTTTGACCAGAGCGTTTTATTACCATATAAGTTTGCACGCACCATCATGAATGAATTGCGCTCAGACCCCGTAATCCTGGTACAGGGTCAGGATAATCTCAGCAGCAAAGCACTCAAAGACGACCTAATAGGCACCATGCGGGCGATCCATAAATTAAGCCCGACGCAGGAAGATGATTTTGCATTGAACGATATCAATGATCTCACCGAATCTATCAGTGTCGCTTTTGTAAGTCTCAATATTGGTGGCTGGGCCATTGCCGCGTTGTCGCTTATTGTGGGCATGTTTGGCGTGGCCAATATCATGTTTGTGTCTGTGCGCGAAAGAACCAGCCAGATTGGTCTTAAAAAAGCCATTGGCGCAAAAAAACATATCATATTAACGGAGTTCCTTCTTGAATCGGCATTTCTATGCATTATAGGCGGGTTGATAGGCTTAGTCCTGGTATTCTTATTGACGCAGATTTTAAGCGGTTTTCTCGACTTCCCTGTTTATGTTTCAACTAACAATATGATAATGGCCATCGTGATCTGTATTATTGTAGGTGTTCTTGCCGGTTTTATTCCCGCGTCGCAGGCCGCACGGATGGATCCAGTAGTCGCGATCAGGAGCAAGTAAGCAGTCGTTAGTCTATACTCGGAAGTCGGTAGTCTGTAATAACCTTAGGAACTGGGTTCACTACCTAATTCCAAATCCCTAATTCCTAATGCCTAATTTTGCCGTTATGCCTGTTACCACTAATACAAATGTATTGGCCATTGAATCATCCTGTGATGAAACATCCGCTGCTGTTTGTCGAGATGGAAGAATACTTTCAAATATCATTGCCACGCAAAGAGTGCATGAGCAATATGGTGGTGTGGTTCCCGAACTCGCCAGCCGGGCACATATTCAAAACATCGTGCCGGTGGTGGATGCAGCATTGAAAAAAGCAGGTTGTGAGCTGGGTGATCTCGATGCGATCGCTTTTACTCAATCACCGGGGTTGATCGGCTCCCTGTTGGTGGGTGCCCAATTTGCAAAATCACTTTCTCTTTCTATAAATAAACCCCTGATCGCAGTGCACCATATGCAGGCGCATGTGATTGCCAATCTTATTGATGATCCAAAACCCTCTTTTCCTTTTCTATGCCTGACTGTAAGCGGGGGCCATACGCAAATCGTGGTTTGCGAATCACCGACCAGTATGCGGGTGATCGGTGAAACGATCGATGACGCAGCAGGTGAAGCATTTGACAAATCAGCAAAACAGTTGGGACTTCCCTATCCCGGCGGGCCCCTTATTGATAAATATGCCTCTAAAGGAAAACCCAGTCGATTCAAATTTCCAGAACCCCAGGTTCCCGGCCTGAATTTTAGTTTCAGTGGTTTGAAAACTTCAATCCTTTATTTTTTACAAAATGCAGGCAGCAGCCTCGTTTACAAAGAAGAATTCAGGGTTACAGAGGAAGAAAAACAAAAATTTATCCGGGAGAACCTGGAGGATATTTGTGCTTCAATCCAGCATCGGATTGTTTCGATATTACTAAACAAATTGAAAAAGGCGGTAGCAGTGACCGGCATTCGGGACATTTGCCTGGCAGGTGGCGTATCAGCCAATAGCGGCCTGCGTCAGGCATTCGAAGAAATGGGTAAAAAATACAAGCTCCGAACCTTTATTCCCGCGTTTGAATATTGCACCGACAATGCCGGAATGATCGCTATTACCGGATATTATAAATACCTGGCCGGTGAGTTTGCTGAACTTTCCATCAGCGCTTCTGCGAGGGCCGAATGGTAAACTTCTGAAACATCCCTGCATGTCCAATACCTATTTCCAATTCAAACAATTTATCGTTCAACAGGATCGCTGCGCCATGAAGGTTACTACCGATGCCTGTTTGTTTGGCGCCTGGACCGCATATCAATGCAGAGAAGTGTTAAGTAAGCATTTGGTGCTGGATATTGGTACAGGTACGGGTCTTTTATCACTGATGTTTTCCCAAAAAATAGAATCGATTATTGATGCCGTGGAGATCGATCATCAAGCATTTGAGCAGGCGAAACAAAATTTCGATATATCACCCTGGAAAAATAATATTCACCCAATACTGGGCGACGTAAGACAAATGGCATTTGAAAAACTTTACGATATTATTATTAGCAATCCCCCCTTCTATGAAAATGACCTGAGATCACCAAGCCACAGCAAAAACAAAGCTCATCATGATGAAAGCCTTTTGTTGTCTGATTTACTTCAGGTTATCAAGAAAAATCTCCACACATACGGGAAATTTTTTCTTTTGCTCCCCTATCGAAGAAATTATGAGATCGAAAATTTTTTCAAACAGTCTGCACTTCAATTGAAATCAAAAGTATTGGTCCGTCCTACCACCCGCCACGAGCCCTTACGTATTATGTTAGAAGGCATACATGAAGGTGAAATAAATGAGGATGCCAGCACCGGGGAAATCGTCATCAAAGATGAGCATAACCGATACACGACAGCATTCACTGAACTACTAAAAGATTATTATTTACATCTTTAAGACTGTTGCTACAACCGGTTGTTTGCATAGTCCTCAAGATATTTGAATGGTTCGGTAAGTTCTCCATCTTTGGTCATAGTAGCACGGTCAATAATTGGTGAGCCGCCTTTTAACAGGTCATCAAAAACAAATTTGATGAGTTGCTCGCCAAAATACCGTGACGCATCACGGGGTAGTTCATTTGGCAAATTACCGACGGCCATGATGTCGATCGAATTGGGCAGATAGGGCTCTGTTTTTTCCAGGGTATTCCTGTCCACGCCATATATGGGATATTCTATTGTTTGATCGCCAAGATTGATCGGCACCGAACCGTTTACATCATCTGTTACATCGGCGATGGTCTGAATGATAAAATCCTCAGCTTTTACATTCTCCTTCTCGAATAAACGCGGCACATCTTTATCCCAATAAACCCCATTTAGTAAAATATCAGTTTGAGAAGCATAGGGCAAAAATTTACAGCTGTACTCACTGGGATGCTCATGAAACTCTGTGCGATTATATTTTCCGGTTGTCTTGTTCACGTACAGATCCGCCCCTTTCAATTGCGTATAGACGGGATAGGAAAACCGGCGTACAAGATAATCGTCAGGCTCCACTTCATGAATACCCATCAGGTTCATGATCTCGAGCAATCCATGCGCCACGCGACCCGAGCCGGCCACTACGATCTTTACATTTGGCAGGCGGAGACCAAAATAATTGTGGATCAACTCCCGAAAACTTCTTTGTTTGTAAACGCGTTCAAGCGAATAGAGACCGGTACGATTACCATATGCCATGATCCCGTTGTGAGCTCCCACCACGCCCGCAAAAAAGCCAAAGCCGATGATCCGCTGACCATCTTCGTGTTCAAGGCATTCATAGTCGATAAGCCGGATCTTTTTATCGAGAATAGCCCGCAGCAGCTTTTGATTGTAAGGCTGCTTTTTTTTGGTATGTGAGAAAAAAAGGTAGGTCTTGCCCGGCACCAACTGGCCTACCGGCACCTCTTTTATACCGAGGAGTATATCGCAGTCACTGACATCTTCTACAATATCTACACCTGCGGAATTATATTCCTTGTCAGTAAAACATCGTCCCGGTGATGACTGCGCTACGATTTTTACGTGAGAAGCATTTTTATGTATCCATTTACACTGGGCCGGGGTAAGCGCAACACGATTGTCGGCGGGTATCTTCCCTTCTTTAATAAGTCCAATCCTGATCATTGTAACTAATTTGACGTAGACTCGTGCAAAAGTATAGGATTGAGGCCACAGATTTCACAGATAGCCACGAATTGCACTAATTACACGAATGGAGCCACAGATTACACACTGATTACACAGAAGGGTTGCCACGAATTGCACCAATTACACGAATAGGATCCGAGATTTCGGGATTAAACGGGTTGTAAGAGCTGAATTATTCCGGGGACGTCGTGACATCCTCCGTGTTGTCCATGTACAAAAAAACTTGCTACGGATTACACCGATGGGAAGGACGACGATCCTGGTCAGACCGGTTTTTGAAAATATTTAAGAACGTTTCACCGGCAATTAGCGGGAATGGCGTAATATTGCAACCCGATTTACCATATCCGGCATCATGCCGGATCCTGCCCGGGTGGCGGAATTGGTAGACGCAGCAGACTCAAAATCTGCCGTTCGCAAGAATGTGCTGGTTCGATTCCAGTCCCGGGCACTTGATCCACAATCACTTATAAAGGCTCCGTTTCGGGGCCTTTATCATTTGCGAACATTTTGCGATCAGCCTAAAGACTGGAATTCATTTCCATCATTAAAGATGATTCAGGGAAGAAAAGAACTAAAATTTGTAGCTAAAATTACTGATTATTTTACTCATTGTTAGGATATTTTTCTTGATTAATTGACAATGCCTGTCCGATAAATTCAGAACAGGCGTATGGTAGTTTCTTGGTGTTAAGAGCTCACTTGTTTTCTTCAAATCTTTCTTTAAAATTAAACCTGGCTAATGGATGTTCTTTGAGATAGTGCAATACTTCCGAGTACAAAAAGTAAACCCTTCCCCTGTGTTTATGTGACGGTAAACCCCGTTTGACCCAATCAGTCAATGTGACCAATGAAATCCGGAGCAGTTTGGCAATATCTTTCCGGCTTAAGAGTGGCTCTTCTTTGTTCGTCTTTAAAACATCATAACTGACTTTCTCTTCCAGACATTCTTTAACCGCTTCTTTCACCCATCTTTTTATATCTGCCTCTGTGGGAATATTAATTGTTTCCATAGACTTTTATAGCTTTCTTAAATACACCCGGCTTTGTCGGGAAGGGTTTGAAGAAGGCTCATATTTTATAAACCCATATTCTTTCAGTTCCTTCATACACTTGTTATAGGTCTTTCTGCTTATCCTAGCCTGTTGCATCACCCGGTCCCGGCTTACTTCAAAAGCTGATCCCATCGTCAACAACTCCCTTGCTTCATGCAGCAATGCCATGTATAAACTAATATGGGTGGTGCCAATCCTGGCATCACCGGCAATAGCTTCATAGAATGCGGATAGTTGCTCCACTACCTTTTTAATTTAGGGGTTCGTCTTTTCCGGTTCTTTTGCAACAGGCTTTTATCAATTCCGCCATTAGCCGCCCCATCTGTTGCTGCAGCGTCAGGATCACCGGGTTGTTTCTTCTTCCCAAGCAATTTTTTTTCCAGCCAACGGTTCAGTAAAAAGCGGTACGCTTCGTCCACTGCAATGCCCTGTCCATCGAAAAAATAAAAACGCTGGCTCACTTCAAACTTTGACCGGGTTGCATTGAGATTGGAATTGATAACAGGAACATCCGACCAGTATTTTACTTTTAGGCTGTCTGCATAATACCTACCGTCATCAAGGGTTGACAAACGGGACAGATCGGTAACGATTTGTTCTATCTGTTTCTCCCGCTGCCAGCCGGATTCATCTTGTAGATTAAAACTGGCTGCCGTTACCTCCTTCATACTCCAGTCAATTTCATTCATCCGTTTGTCTAATTCCCGGAGATGGATACCCTGAATAGTGAGTTCAGGTAGTTCAATAGCTTTCAGGAAAGCCGCATCATAGTAATGACAGGTGCAGAGATCATCCTTTCGTTCAAAGTGAATCGAGCAGGTGAGCATATCTTTTCCCTTAACCAACCTCTCAACCAAAACGAAGTCAGCAGGCTTAAAGCAAATATGTTGTAATAACCGTTGTCCGATACTACTGTCAAATCCTGTTGCTACCAGCATCTCTGTTAAGGAGAGGATATTTTTAATATTCATTTGTCAATTATAATAGAGGTTATCAACTCAGTCCCATTCCTTTTTTCTGCCGGTTTCTTTTCTTAGGAAGCAGGCTTTCTTCGTCTTCGTCATTTTTGTTTTTCTTTCCGATATTTTTCTCCTGCTTCGCTTCTTCCTTTTGTTCCTGCTTTTCCTGTTTGTCAGATTGCTTTACTTCTTTTCCGTTCAGGTGCTGAACAGACTGGTACTTCACAAGCTCTTCTTTTTGCACCCGCTTTAAATTTTCATCGTAGAGATTTACGGTTTTGTATTGAGGATTGGCCTCAATGAACATTTTGGCAGGCGTACCTTCCTTATCAATCGTTACCGATTGGAGATTGCCTTTCTGCAAAGATTGGAGCAACGCCTTTTCTTTTTCACCGCCATCCAGTTCAACCACCGCATATTTGCCAACTGCTTCCTTCAGGTCGTACTTGAACTTTTCATGAAATTGCTTTACCTCGAAATTGTTATGCTTATCCTTGTTTTCAAAATCAAGCTGTATCCAGGCTTTATAGGTAGGTGCTTTTTCCCAATTACCTGGCAACCCTTTCTGTTCGGGCGGCAGTTTTAACTCCGCCTTGAATTGTATCTTTTCTTCGGGATTCAGTTTGCGGATCAATTCCTTTTCCACGCTCCGTCCACTTAACAGGTTGAAAGCTTCTTTGGCAGTGACACCCTTCCCATAGTTTAAATAGAAAGTCTGCTCTTTCTTTTCGCCATTGTTCCATTCCAACGAAGCTTTATAACTATTGAGGAAATACATATCTGAGTTGTCTGATCGGCGGAAATTCAGAATAGCTTCGAATGGCTTTTTATTTACGTCCGTATTGAACGTAAGCTGGAAGAATTCCTTGCCTTCCTTCAGATTCTTTTCAAGGGCCTCATGTTGCTTTTCACCAAAGCCCAGGTACTTGAGATTATCCTTCAGGTAATCAAAATTCTTTTCGTTCATGACTGATATATTTTTATTGTTAACAATTTGCTGCTGTTCCATATGCTCAATCAGCGCATCAGTAAAGGCATTCCCATCTTTATTATGTAATCCGTTTGCATCGGGATCCGAGAGCTCCCTTTCGAGATTATACCCGTAAGGAATTTGCCGTAGTAAATCGTCGGTGGAATAGGCATGAATCACCCGGTAATTATCATGGTCGCTGATATTATCGACGGAAAACTGGTGAGCTTCATCAGCAGTTTTAAAGAAATACATATCGCCGCTGTCAAGGAAATAGGACAATGTGTTGAGGGCAATCCAATGCTCATTCTTTGAAAAAGCCAAATTTGCTTCCTCAAGCAACTTATCTGATATGACATGCTCCCGATTGATCATAAATCTGGCGTGGGTGTTTTACATTCTCAATCCTTTCTTCTGCGAAACCCTCTTTTTTTCCAATAACTCAGGCTTTTGATTCATTTGCTTGTAAACCTGTTCAGGGCGAAGCGTATTTTCCTTTGAGGCATCTTTCTGCCTGTTCCTTACATTGCTGTGGCTTACTTTCATCATCCAACTGGTTTGCTCAACAACCAGCAGTTTTGGACGGGGAAATAGCAGATCATTAACCATCCGGGCAATATTGCGGATCAGCCTTTCAATCGGATGACGGTATAACCATCGCTCCATGTTTTTCATTTCGCCTCGCAGGATGCGTAGCGTCATACGTTCATCCCTGGAAGCATCTTTTCGGAAGGTGCGGTTGAGTTCCCGCAGGTAATCCAGCTTCAATTTCTGGAAATGCCTTGTCCGGATTGTATGAGGAGAAAACAACTGGGCCATATTGTGCTCACGTTTGAGCCAGCCTTCCATGCCTTCCACAACCCTGTTACGCACTGCTTGCATAGCTGTATAATTTTATCGAAGATCAGGCAGCGGCACTGCCTTAATGATTTTGTTATTATTCACCTTCAGCAGTAAATGCCTGCCGCCATTTTTTTCCAGCAACTGTACGGCGAGATACTTTGCATCAGGAACGGTAAACTTGTCCAGCGCCACTACGATCATGGAAAAGTCACAGGCCTTTACCTTTCTTGCATTGCCGGAAATATGCAACGGTGCCAGCTCATTTTCCTGTGCCGCCGTGCGTTTGCTTTTCTTTTTGTCCCGGATATAAAATTTCAAAAGATCGATGTCATAATCAATCGAACTGTGATTGCAGAGCAGCAATTGGAAATAAAGCACATCGTCCTTGATGTACATTCCATATACTTCGGCACTCATGTCAAATTTCCCGTCACGGGCACCCCGCATGGTCCGGTGATTATCCAGGATGCCGTTGGCATAGGTGGCAATCGTGGCATTTTTCATTGGAGGCAAATGATAAACAGGAACGGTTAACTGCCCGGTATAGGTGACCACGAAGGAGTAAACACTTCCGTCACCGGTAACAACACTGAGGTTGGTTTCAGGAAATTTCACGGAAGCTGCCTTAACCAGCAGTATATTATTGGCTTCCTTTACCTGTTGCACCAATATATCTTTAGTGCCCCTGTCCACATGACGGATCGGGAAAGGAAAGATCAGGCTCGTTGTTTTGTCGGTGGTAATGGGTAAGGAAGAAGTTTGCGCATGAAGGGAAACGAGTAATCCAAGCGCACAAGCCATACACACGAATCGTTTCATTGGTTGTAGTTTTAATTTTGAATAATTATCGTTGAGTACTTTTGTCCTTTAGTAACACTTTGTAACCGGCCTTCACCATCACTTTCACCAGCTTTACTTTCCGGCTGAGCAATGATTTTGCGGTGCTGATACCGGCAGCAGTAGCCTGCGCTTTCAGGGAGGGATCAAGTGTTGTCAGTTCCATCATCTGCAAACTGTTGTCGGCGGATTGTTTGGCTACGTCTCTTGTAATAGCACCGGGAATATGAATTCCCGCCAGCCCGTCCATATCATGTACTTCCATTTTAACTGTGAAAAGGGAACTACCGCTGCGAATGGAGTTGATTTCAATTTGTAACCGTTCACCATTCAGACCCACGATGCCAAACACAAAAGTTCCCACAGTGATTTTCTGATTGCCAACAAATACATCCTGTAATAACCGTAGCTTGATCACCGCACCATTTACCAGTACCTGGTTTTCATTGACAACCGCTTCAATCGCATTGGAAGCAATGGCAGTCACCTCATTGTCTACGCCGTAAAACCCGTTTGCCGTGGTATCGTCGCTGGAGATAGCGGAAACGGTGAGTACACCAGAAGATTCCTTCGTGGCTATTTCCTTGATTCGTTCTTTTACTCTTGAAGGATGCTGCACATCCAGTATCTTGTCCATCACCGTAGAAAGTTGTTTGATTTCCGGGTCTTCGCCGTCACCGGTACTCATCATATTCATCATCGCTTCCAGTCGGTCAACGTCTCCCGACAGTTCGGGGCTGGATCGAGAATAACCATAATCATTTGGTTCCTTATAGGACGTCGTACTACTCTTATTCAATTCGGTTTGCAAAAGCGAGAGTTTTTGCATCACCCGATCTTCCGGCTTGATTGCATTATTCTCATAGGGAGAAACGTTCAGCCGCTGTTTGTATTTGGATGCGGTGTTTTCGGAAATTTGTTCCAGTTCGGCTGTTGACTCCGGCAACTGCATTTGTGCCTTATAGTAAGGATCACTTCGCATCCATTCGGCCAACTTTGCCGAATCTTTATCTGCCTTGTTATAAAAGCCGAGTTTGTCCAGCAACTTTTCTTCTTTCAGGTTCGCTTCAGGTAATTGCAGGTTCAGTCCATTTTCTGAAACGATCTTTTCTGTTTTTCCCTGCCCACCACCCAACGCATAAAAAGCAAGCGTTAAAAAAGGGATCACCAGTAACGGTAGCACCAACAGCATTTTTCTCTTTCGCACATTTTGTGTCATACGATATTATTTTTGTGAATGATAGATTTGCTCCAATACCTTGATGCTATCCAGTAGGCCGGGCCGGATCGGTTGCCCCAGGCTGTCCATATAGTGTTTATATTCCTGTATCTCCCGGTAAAGGGTTTCGTCCACATAGTTTCCGGTTTCGTTGACCTCGCTTCCTGACCGGTTATAATGTTGGGGAATATGCATTTGTTCCACCTGAACAGGCACCTGCTTTTTATCCGGGCCAAATACAGCATGAGCAGCGAGGTAGATGCTAAAGCCCCCGCTCAGCAGGCAGAATACAACCAAAACTGTTTTCAATCTTTGTTGTGGTATTTTGGAAAATTGTTTATTCATCAGGTTGGCAAACTTTGTTTGCAGTTTTATACCGGCACCGGCGATCTTTCCGGCCGCTTTATCCGTCCAGTTTTCACCGGGTTGCTTAGGTTCTTTATGTTTTCGTTTTCCGAACATCTTAATTCCTGTTTTGAATAGTGATATCCGCATTCTCTAATGTCTTCCATCGTTCGATCAGAAAACCATGTGCATTGTGATCGCTGCGGGACACATTTCTGAGATAACCTTCCGTGACCAGGCTGCGGGTCACAATGCTGGTAGGTCGTACAATTCGTTGCTGACCTTTATACCGGAAGTAATACGGATAGCTTTCCGTGTTGATCACGATACTGTCAGGCTGCACTTCCTGGCTGATGTTCCCGGAAATGATATTGGAGAAATAGCCGTTCTCTTTCAGGTTATCATACTGCTGTTTGGCAGAACCATCGGCGAGATAAAGGGCTTTCGTAATATTCGCCAGGATCACTTTCTCATCCGGGTCCAGCGTAAAGAAATAATGATGGAACATCTTCACATGATCCCTTGCCTCTACCGGAATATTGTCTTTCCGGTCGGCTGAATAGGCTTCCAGTGCCTTTCCGTTAGCAAGAATGTAGATGCGTTGCTGGGCAGTAGCTGCCCACTCATAACTTTTGTACCCGACGATCACTGTAACAACAATGCAGCCTGCCATAAATGCGATAGAGAATAACCGCACATGCCGGAAAGCCGTGTCTATATTTTTAGTTTGTCTAAACATGATTAGGATTTTCCTGAAATTTTATCTTTAAAATATCCTCCCGATGCATGACTGTCCGCCATACTATTGGACATCGTATTGTACGCTCCGCTAATGGCATCCCGGCTCATCGCCATGCTGCCGCTTGCCATCGAAGTGGCAGCCCGCGAACTGGTACTCATCATATTCGTTACTTTCTGCAACAGGGCATTGCCGCCACCGGCATGAATGATATAGTTCGCTACACTCGGAACAGTGAAATAACCGATGATCCCAATGATCATAAAAATGAGATAAGCGGTATCAGTCGTTGAAAAAAACGTATCGCCATTGGTAGCGATCTGGTGAAGGTCTTCTTTCAGCATATTCTCCTGGATCTTTCCCATAATGCCTCCGAAGATGTTCGCTACCGGTAACCATAAGAATATATTGAGGTAACGGGCAATCCAGACCGTGAGGGTGTGCTGGAACCCGTCAAAGACCGCAATGCCAAAGACCAGCGGGCCAAGTATGCCAAGCACGATCATATAAAAAGTGCGGATAGTATTGATACAAAGCGCCGCCGCTTCAAACAAAACTTTGAGTACTTCACTCATCCACTGCTTGATCGAGTTACGGAAATTATAAGAGAACTTCGCAAAAGCAAATTTGATATCGTTCCCGATACTCTTAAAGAATCCCTCGCTCTTATCACCGTAGTGATACTTGTACCACTTGTCCCGGTCACCGCCGCCGGATGGCCCGACATACATTTGCCAGTAAGCCGTCGTCTTAATGGCTTCTTCTTTCATCCGGAGCAATTCGGCGATAGCCCGGTCGGAGTCTTCGCCCATTTGAGCCGTGGCGGTCACGGTAGGTTTCATCACGCCATTGATCAGCCCTAATACAGAAGGAAAAATCAACACCGCAAAACCCAGTACAAAAGGTCGGAACAGCGGATAGAAGTCTACGGGTTCGGCACGGGCAATATGTCCCCAGACACGGGCCGCGATATACCAGGTAGCCGCGAATCCGGCAATGCCCCGGCCTACACCAATCAACCGGCTACAGAGCGGCATCATATCGGCATAGAGCGTATCCAGCACTTCATTCAGGCTGCGGATACGGTTAGCCATCTGCGCTTCTACCAAATGAGGCAACAATAAAACAATAACCAACAGGCTTATTACTCTTACACACTTATCCATACACACTTTTTTAAGCCCCTCTCCAAGTCCCCTCCTTCGGAGGGGATTTAGGGGAGGCCGGGTGAGGCCAGTAAGGCCGTTATCGGCCATGTAATTTTTTCATCATCTTTAATTCCGCTTGTTCCGCTTTACGCTGTAGCGACAAATAAGCGGTGCTGCTATTAAAATCTTCCAGGAAAGCAAACTGATCTTCGATACGTGCATAAATTTCATCAATCGCACGCATCCGCTCATCATCACTCATCCGGAGTTGTCCGGCTGTAATCACCATAAACAGTTCATCCAGGTTTTTCAGACTTTCGTTAAAAAGATTACTGTACACTTTCTCCATATACAGTATCTCCTGAACGGTAAACACATGATCGTCTTTGAACTGCGCCAGCGCTGCTTTGTATCGCTTTACGATCAGTAATTGATAGTTGACAATGTCTGTAATCCGTTTATACCGTTTGACCACCGGGCTGACTTCCATCAGGGCATCGAGGAAACCTTTGTGCAGGGAAAAATTCCCTGAAGAAATATCTTTGATGGTATTGTATCCTTTGTTGATGATCTTCCAGCCATCATACATATCCTGCAATATGGTTTTAAACTGCGTCAGCTTTTCGACATTGAGCAGGAGTTGCTGAATTTCCTGCGCTTGTGCCGAAACCCGCATACTGAGGATGGTCATCGTAAGAACAATCAAACATTTTTTCATCAAAAACCTTTTATACGTTTTGAATAATCCAATTCTGTTTGCTCTGTCATCCGCTGGATAGCCAGTACACTCATTTCATTGCTGAACGATGCGGTAAAGGATGATTTTTCCTGTAGGTCGGCATACAGGCGGTCAATGCGTTGCAATCGTTCATCATCACTCATCGAGGCTTTGCCGTTCGTAATCACAACGAGTAATTCGTCCAGGTGCTGTACACATTCATCCAGCAGTTGATCAAACACCCGTTTACAGTAATCGAGTTCGTCATTGGTAAACTGTCTGGATTCACGGACAGCGTCCAATGCCTGCTTCGTTACCTTTATCAGCCGAATCTGAGAAGCAATGATCGCCGCCACTTTAGCGCTATTCCTGATTTTAGGATTGACAACTTGGAGAGAATCAAAAAAACCAAGATGCATTCGGAAATCGCCATCTTTAATATCCCGGATGGTATGCAGGCCGTCAGTGACAATTTTATATCCCTTCTGTGCATATTCGATATACACTTTATTGGCGGCGATCTGTTCCAGCAGTCGCTTGATCTTAGTTTTCTTTTGCCTCGTCCATTCCTCCCAGGTTTGCGCCTGACTTGTACTAACGAAGGCAAGTGATAATATCAATATTATTAATCTTTTCATTTCGTGTTGTATTTCCCCTCTCCTTCGTAGAGGGGTTGGGGTGAGGCTATAAACCATACAGTTTTTTCACATATTCAATCTCATTTTTCTCTGTCGCCCGTTGCAACGAAATCATTTTATTTTCTTCGTTAAACTCCTTCACATCCATCAACGTTTGCTCCACGTTCGCAGCCACGGTATTGATTATTTCCAGTCGTTTGGCATCACTCATCTGTGTCACAAAAGCATTAATCACTAAAAACAATTGGTCAATATGTTTGACACTTTCATCCATCATGCCGGTATAGACGCCGAACATATAATCCAGTTCGTCGGCTGTGAAATTTTTGTCTTGTTTGAACAGGGCCCAGGCAGCTTTGTATTCATTGACCAGTTGCACTTGTTGGGTAATAATATCCCGTACCCGCTGGTAATAGGTCAGCGCTACCTTTACTTTGCGCAGCTCTTCAAAATAATCGGCATACAGCACCCGTTGCCGCTCTACCCAGTCCGATATATCATCGAGGTGCAGCTTCGACATTGTGTTCTCCAATGTCTTCTGGGCATTCTGCAGCCAGATGGTTTTATTCTGCAAACGTTGAATTTTCAGATCCACCGCTACAATCACTTTTTTAATGCCCTGCCGGATAATTTCTAAGATGGGATCCTGCCCCTGCGCTTTTTGTACCGGCATGAACATACAGCAGAGTAACAATCCCGAAATAGCTAGTAGCCTTTTCATAGCTTGGTATATTTTGTGTGCCCATCAAACAACATGTTTCTTTCAGGGTCAAATGAGAAGATGTTTCCGGATTCATTTTCTTGCAAGAGTCTTTGTTCAGGGTCATAAAGTCCACTGGTCACTGTTAATTTATATTCCGGTTCGATAAGTACGCCATCAAGTATGCGTTCATATTTCCATCTGCGGGTAATGCTATAAGTATTGGCATCCGTATGCTGCGCTGCAATCATCAACGTATCATGCTCGGTACCGAACTCATGACTGGAATAGCGGATGTAAGTACCCGGAATAAATTCCCTGACCGGGTCATTGGAGCCTGCAAGTTCACAGCCATAGCTTATACAAAGCAACAGGCATAGACCCAAAAACAAAATACATTTCATATCAACATGGTTTTATATTAACCGCGTAATTCAGCAGCCATCGCTGCAATCGCTTTGAGTATATCACCGTCAAATTTTTCTGCATACTGCATCAACTTTACCTTTTCTGTTTCCTCTGTGGTGTACGCCAGGTATTCTTCTAATGATACTTCGGTGCGATATACTTTCGACAAAACACCACCCAGAGAAATAAATACCTCCTTATATTTTTTAGAGGGGTCATTGGCCTTGTTGATGGATAACACTAACGCCTTTTCTTTTTCGGTAAGGCCCAGCAGTTCCTGAATCTGGTCAAACTTGTTCTGGTACTTGGATTGATCAAGCAATATTTTACAATCACTGTTATTGATAATCGCCTGCTTCACGACCGGGGAAGAAATAATATCCTCTACTTCCTGTGTCACGACAATAGCTTCTCCAAAAAACTTCCGTACTGTTTTAAAGAGATACTTAATGTATTCCGCCATCCCTTCCTTCGCAATCGCCTTCCAGGCTTCTTCAATCAGGATCATTTTACGGACCCCTTTTAACTTCCGCATCTTGGAAATAAAGACTTCCATGATAATGATGGTCACTACCGGGAACAGGATCGGGTGGTCTTTGATATTATCGAGCTCAAAAACAATGAACCGCTCTTTCAGCATTTCCAAATCTTTGGTAGCGTTCAGCAGGTAATCAAATTCACCACCTTTATAGTAGGGCCGCAGCACATAGAGGAAATTGGATACATCGAAATCCTTTTCCTTGACTTCATCTCTCTTCAATACCTCCACAAACTCATCTTTCAGAAATTCATAGAAGGTATTAAAGCATCGGAAGATTCCTTCTCCTTCCCCCTCCGGGGAAGGCCGGGATGGGGCCTCATAATACAACTGTAACGCATTAGAAAGGGCGACATACTCGCTGCGATTGAAAGTTTCATTGTCCTTTTTCCAAAGGGCTAGCAACAGTGTTTTGATGCTTTCTTTCTTTTCGGTATCGAGTACATCGCCCTGTCCGATATAGAACGGATTAAAACGGATCGGATTCTCTTCATCATACGTGAAATAATATCCCTTCACCATCTGGCAAAGACCTTTATAGCTGTGGCCTACATCCACCAAAACAATATGTGTTCCCTGTTCATAGTAAGAACGCACCATGTGGTTGGTGAAAAAACTTTTGCCACTGCCGGACGGTCCCAGGATAAATTTGTTGCGGTTAGTGACGATCCCCCGTTTCATGGGTTCATCGCTGATATCGACATGCACCGGCTTGCCATACTGACGGTCACCTAACCGAATTCCACAGGGAGATACCGATGACCGGTAATTGGTTTCCAGGTTCAGGAAGCAACAAGCCTGTTCTGCGAATGTGTCGAAGCTGTCATTCATCGGGAAGTCCGCTTCATTACCCGGTATGCCCGCCCAGAAGAGCTGAGGCGCACCATCCAGTTCCTGTTTGGGCACAGCGTCCATCTGGGCTAAGGCAGAAGATACCAGGTTGCGTACGTCCTTTAATTCATTTTTGTTATCCGTCCAGACCAGTACATTAAAATGTGCTTTCACCGGCAATCGTTGTTGGGAGATCGCTTCGTTCAAAAAATCATTGGTAGCGTCCCTGGAAATAGCGTTCTCTCTTGAATACGCAGAAAGCGATTGCAGTCGCAATCTTTTATTTTCGAGCCTCTGTAAGGTCTTTTGGGGATCGTCGATGAAAATGTACTGGTTGAAAATATGGTTACACGGAAGCAGTTGTCCAAGTGGCGAGGCAAAGCCCACACTGAATTTGGCTTTGTCCGTGGAATACTTATCATAGTTGATACGGCTGCCGCAATAAGCAGGGAGATCAGCCGCATCGGCAAGGGTGAACAACTGGCAATGGTGGTTACCCACCTGCAGGCCTTCTTTAAACGTGATGTCATGCAGTAAAAAGTTACTTTCATTGGGCTGCAGGTTCATGTACCGTTCTACCAGGCCGCAGTACGATCCATTGCCGGATAGCTCTTCATCAGTCAACCGGCGTAATTGCATAAACCCGCTATCTTTTAATATCCGTTCAAACTGTCCGGCACTGTCTAAAAAATCCTGCAGGAGTTGTGGCTTCAGCGTTTCCTCCGGCACAATGGATCGCCGCAGCAAAGTGGAGAAAAGCGAACTGCCCAATTTCCGGTTGGTCGGTTTCTTGGTCAACATGATATAGCATTGGTGATCCAGGTAGGGCCGTTCATGAAAGAACCGTTCGCTACTGCGGGTTAAAAAACTTTTATCACCTTTAGAAAAATCAGCCGCATATTTTTTTTCCGTAAACCAATCCTGCTTATGGAAAACCGTATGCCGGGGTAATATCTTAATAGTCTTAATGAGTGCCTGATGTAATGCCTCATATTCCTGGTCACTCATCGTGAAAAGTTCAGGTAATGTCACTTCATAAGCAATTGTCACATCACCTTGCTTGGAGAGGATGCAGTCGTGCTCGACACCGAATAGGGGTAATAGGTCTTTTAGTTCTTTTTGCACAGGCCGGTAAATGTTTTTCGTGAATAACTTTTTACAACAGCAGGAATACTTCTTTTTGCCAATGCTTTCATCATCCCGTGTTCGCCGTATTTATGGCTGAGTTTATAGATATGCAGGAACAGGGCAGTGCCGCTGATGATGATGATACCGAGACAAACAAACGTATTGACCCCGCAGATATACAGCACGGCAAACAATGTGAGCAATGCCAGTAATCCACCACCGAGATACCAGATGTACTGCGCTTTGAGGCCCCGGAACTCAATCGGTTTGTTAATGCCTTTATTAATGGTATAAACGGATACAGCCATGTTTAATATTTGTGTTGAATAGCCCCCTCCTTCGGAGGGGGCTGGGGGAGGCCGGGCTTTACACCCCAAAGAATGATCGTATCACTGTCGCCACTACGACAAGAAACACGCAACTGCCAAACCAGGCCGCTGCCACTTTTCCCGTATCCGGATCCCCGCTGTTCCATTTGTTATAGACTTTCACGGCACCGATCAGGCCTACGATCGCGCCCACTGCATACATCAGATTGGTACCCGCCGCAAAATAGCTACGCACCTGAGTGTTGGCCTCGTTGATGCCGGCATTCCCATCCTGGGCTGCCAGAGCAGAGCTAACTAATAAAAGAACTATCGATATGGACGCAGATAGCCGTCCACTTCTGTTCCCAGAGAAATTCATTCGTCTACCGTTCATACCACACTTGCTTTATTTTGATTATTGAAAAAACTTAAAAAGCTCCAGCCTATCCCTTCCAGATCACACGGAAATCCTCCTCACTGAGATGGATGGAGCAAACTCTTTCACTCTGCGCCGATATAAAATCATTGAGCGATTCACGAAAACCCGGTTCATCCCAATGGATATATTTCCTCAGGCCTTTTTGTAACGCCATGACCAGTTCTATTTTATTTTGCCGGTTTTCAAACACCGGTTGCAATTCTTCCACGACAAGTTGGATCGTGCTCATTACCGGGCCTGGCCTATCTATCCCGTGCCTCGAAAGCCCGCTTAAGGAAATAGAAGGCAGCTTTGCTTTAAAGTAAACAAACCATACAAAAAAATAGTAACAGCTAGTAGCCACCGCAATAAACGTAAAATACTGTGACCAGGAAATCCAGTGCAGCATGACATTTCTTTTTAGAATGTAAAATTGCAGCCAGAGTGGTCTTGTCTCGTTATGAATCAGGAACGGGTTTTTGTGAATCTGTGACAGATCCGGATTTTATTTTATTATGCACAGTTCCCGGCGAATACCCAAAATGATTTTTAAACGCGATGGAGAAGTTAGCAGTGTCGTTATACCCTACGGCCAGGGCAATTGTTAATAAAATATCGTTTGTCGTTTCAAGTAACCGGTGGGCATAGTCCATACGCACTTTCTTCGAGAACTCACCAACCGTAACACCATACCGTTTTTTAAAGCTGTACTGTAATTCGCGTTTCGTCACAGCAAGTTTTAAAGCAAGTTCCTGCACCGTATCATACTCGGAAAGATCATTCTCGATAATATCCTTTGCCTTCTCCGCAAGCGCGAACACCTCGCCACTGGTGCGAGGTCTTACTTTACGCTCCTCCACTTCGATCACTAGTTGCAGTAGCAGGTCCACCACGCATGCATAGATATAGCGGTCAGCAAAATCTCCGGGAGGGACGGTGCGAAAAAAAGAAAGCACTTTCCTCTCCATTTCAAGTGAAGGATGTGAGGCAAGATCATGCAATGCCTTACAACCATTCAGTTCGGCGTATTCATTCACCACTGTGGCGTCCATCCATAGCTCCAACCTCAACGTTGGCAGATCATACATATATCGCACATCCCAACTCTTTATCCGTAGTTTTTCATTCAGGTCCGCAATCGTGGTTTTCGAAGCTATCAGCACAAAAAAATCTCCCTGGTAGTATTGAACAGGACCCGCTTCATGGAGCAAAAACTTTGCATTCGGTAATTCATATTGCCTGGGTACATTTCCTTTCCTCTTCATGGGTTCATTAGATTTTATGCGACACACACTTCCCACCCCGGTCTTAACCTTCGTTAAGACCGGGCAGGAAACTAAACTCAATGTTTCAATTATCGGATCCAGGCTAGTAAGCCGGGTTAGGATTATTCGACCTGGGGTGGGCTAAACGAACGACACTGTGCACCAGAAAGCCCAGTGATACAAGCCCGAAAACCACGTAGGATATAGTGGGTAACATTTGCCCGAAGGTCTGGCCATTATAGTTCCAGCTATTGCGGAAAAACAGTACCATTGATAAATAAAGAAGAGCAACACCAACAATATTGAGCAACGGATCGATCAGGAATTTTGATTGACGTTTAAAACGCACGTAGTTGAACAAAATAAGCCCTATCCCTGCCAGGGCTATCAGTGCATGGATACCACCATGCGGCAGTGCCATCAATATGTACAGTAAGTAAAAGCCACCGAAGTGGTCACCACTGACCAATGCCAGGCAAAACAGTGACACTACCAGGATGGGATGTGTGAAAATGGCTATTAGTTTCATAGTACTCATTTTTTAAAAGTTAATTACAAGGCCCGGTGCTCTTGCCACCCCAGCCGATCACCGGCAAAGAAGTGCCGGCCACACCCGCATCGTTCAGTTCCTTTATTTTAACGTACAGCCCCTGCGGCGTACTGGTTCCTGGCACAAAGCTACCCGGTACCTGAAACTGCGGAATCTCAAGTTGCAGGCTCGAATGCACAGTTGCTTTCCAAATCAATAATGCCCAGTCCGTGCAATTGTAGTTGTCGATGTCATACTGTAGGCTCTGCAGTTGCTGCATCCTAGTAATGGCCGAGCGAAGATTAACCGGTGATATCGCGACCTCATAGGAAGCATTGAACTCATGGCCACCATTGTCCACGAACTTGCCCGGCACGGGAGCATCGGTCAGGGTGAGTTTCCACGCTGATTTGGGATAAAAACCGATATGCTGTGATACTGATTTCCCAGAGCCGGCTTTTTCTAGCCGTATCCAGGTATGACCGGGAGATCCCGTAGACCAGTTCATGATCTTGGTGGGATCATCATCAACCGGCACATCGGTATGGATGGTTATTTTACAGGTCGCTCCCGCGTCGGGTATATTGTCAAAACATTTCAAAAACTTTTCCAGGTCAATGGCGGGCTTGGCGTGTTGATTTTCAAAATCCACTTGTAGCAATTCATCATTCACTATTCCAACCGGGTTAGGGGAGCCACCGCCGCTACCGCCACCACCGCTGTATCCACCGCCACTACCACCAAACGGATCACCCGGTGAATAATAGCCCGAACCACCACCGCTGTTATCACTGTAATAAGTAAGCAAACTCGTCCAGACTGTCGAACTATAAATGCTGCCGGTAGAATAAGTACTAACTACGATCACTCCTGGCAGTTCAACATAATCGGGTGCTGGCTGTACCTGACCCCGTTGCAGTACTGTTTTGTTTACCTGGTAGCCTTTCATAATAGTCGTTTCCTCAATAATCGTTCCCAATAGATTCTTTAATAACAGTGAGCCATTGAATGTTTCGGAAGTTTTATCACGCACCTGCTCCACGATACGCCCCCGTTTGATCATGCCGCTCTCATACACATCGACCAGGACAAAAGATTCGATCATAGTCTTACCTTTAAAACCGATACGTAGCAAAGTTACACCTGGATAAGAGCTACGAGCCACACGGTTAAAATCCAACTCATCGTACACCGATGATGGTAGGCTATCCAGCAAATTCTTTTTTAACAACGGATAGTCCTGTTGAGCATCCGGTTGATGAACTTCTTTCTGGCAGGATGTAATCATCACTGCGACAAATAAAAATAATAAGAATCGTTGCATAGCATAAATGATTTTGGTGAAACGAATTTAGATTGACGCCGCATGCACAGCAGTTGCGATTTCGAAAGAAAACAGGTTAGCGCCTGCATCCCTTTAAAATAATGAGGATAGCGGAAAATGAATTGCGCCAGTGGAACTAAAAACTGCTGCAAAGGTTAATTGCTACTTAAGCCTTGTACCGCGTCTGCCCTTTACGAAACTAAAATGGTACTCGGATATACCCAGCCAGGATGCCAGATGTTTCGCAGGAATACGCAGCACATAGTCGGGAAATTGTTCCAATAGCCAGCCGTATTTCTCCTCTGCGGTTTTCATGCGAAGCGCATAGAGCAGTTGCGTCCAGAGTATATAATAATGCTGGGTCAGTTCCCGCGATATATAATTAAACTCCGGGTATATCTTGTAAATATTATAGAGTTCCTCGTAAGAAATATAATATAAACAACAATCTTCCAAGGCCTGTATCCATTCATACGAGACCTTGCGCTGGTAAAAACTCTCTACCGATACAATTACATCGCCATCCTTCATGAACCAACTCGACACTTCCAGGTCGCGACGGCGATAAAAACAGCGCAGTAGCCCCTCATCAATAAAATGAATTTCGCGGCATATATGACCTGCTTTCAACAACAGCTCCCCTTTTCTAAGCTCGCGGAACTTTACAATCTCCTGCAGGTGCAAACTAAGTTCTTCACTGAGCGGATGCACGGCGTTTAGAAAGCCAAACAATCGTTCCATAGGCACGGAAATTAACGAGCATACTCTTAAGCCAATTGCGCTAGCAGAACTAATTATTGCGCTGATGGAATCTTTTAGCAGGTATTTTTTCTTTCAGCGCAATAAATAGTCCATATGGCGCAACGAAGTTGCCTGTTATCATCCGGAAATTTAACATATGAAATCAACTAACCGCTTTCGCTACTGTTATGTAGAAATAGTCAAAGCGCTGACTGTACTACTGTTTTTATATACAGCGATCATGAAATTAAAAGATCATACTGGTTTTGTAGCAGCGATTGAAAAGAATCCCCTGCTGGCAGACTATGCATCTTTGTTGTCCTGGCTAGTTCCAGTTTGTGAAATCGTCCTGGTGGTCCTGCTGGCTATTCCCCGCAGCCGACGCGTGGGGCTTCTTGGATCATTTATATTGATGGTTGCATTTACGGCCTATGTAGGTTACATGGTGGCAACATCCAGCGATCTGCCTTGCACCTGTGGCGGTATTGTACAGCAAATGAGTTGGCAGCAACATTTTGTCTTCAACACCATCTTTTCAATACTTACATTAACCTCTTTTCTTCTCTTCCCTAAACGATATGCAGTCGCAAACAGGAGCAGCCGAACACCTGTGAATATAGTAGGCAATATTTCCAATGAATCAAAAACTTTCGTATGAAAAAACATTCCTTAATTCTGACAGCTATCATGGTGGCCTTCGTGTCATCCGCCTTTACGACCGATGAACGTCAACCCACCGACCCCTACCATTTCCTTTTTAACAATGAATGGCATGAATACGATGGAAATGAGGCTTGCGAACCCGGCGAACAGTCCCCTTGTGAAGTGCCCAATCCGCTGCCTGGCCAAAGCGGACTCGTTCAATTATACCTTAGTCAGGATGACGATCCCGGCAACAGGTTATTCCGTGACTAGCCGTACAGCGGGATCTGCATCAGCATTGTTAACAATTAAAACCATAAAAAATGAAAAAGTATCTTTTCGTAGCAGTTGCTGCCTTGCTGGCGGTTGCTCTGACCGCTTTCACTTCGCTGCAGTCCACAACCCTGTATTATTGGGATGGCAACAGCATGGAAGAATACCAGGGCTCACACGGATGCACCCCCGGTATTGTTTCTCCTTGTGAAGTATCTATTCCAGGCGTAGGAGACGATGTTCGGCTTTACACTATACCGGAGCAGGATGACAACTTCCTTTTTAAAAAGAACTCGTAATTGTCTCTCAAAGACGGGCATTACTGTCCCTTGTTTTGGGAAGCAATGTCCGTCTCTTTTTTACGCAATACTACTACCTTCATTTTTATTTGGGAACGTTCCATGCAGATACCTGCTTCCCATAATCCCTTGCGGAGGGATTCAATATCCTGGAAAACTGCATCAACTTTGATATCTATTTTTCCTTCTATTCCTGTTTCATTTCGAAAAATCGGTCCGAAGGGATGGTAAGTATGCAAATAATGAATTAAGTTTTTTATCGGGTATGCCTTCACATCCAGGCCAACGTGATTCCGTATTCCTTCATAGCGGTTATGTTTTGAGGCTAAAAGCGAAGTATCATGTGATCGTAAACTTAATCGCCAATACGGCATCCATCGTTCTTCGAGTACCGCATCATAGGGCATAGAACGATTAAGGTCATCCAATAATATCTTTAACACATCCTTACTTTTATCAGTTGACCTTGAGATAAGGCTGTATGAATACCGATGCAGGTTTATAGGGGTCACTAAAGAATCCGCACTATCAATCATGGGCATGCTGTAAACCCGTTCATAAAGCGAATCGGTTTCTGACCAGTAAAAAGTGCCGGTAGAAGCATACCTATACAATTGATCAAACCGGACTCCTAACAATTGCACGGTGTCCGCACTTGGAAATATCCGGCTGGGGAGGTACACCGGTTGACCTTCCTTCCATTCAGTGAGCAGCGAACGAAGTAAAAAGATACTGTCGCTGCCTCCATTACCATTTAATAAATAGGGCCTGCTCCGGTCAAATGTCAATGACTCTAATTGAACTTGAATACTACCCCCTCGCAAAAAACGGTGGATATGTTCTTCTGTGACTCCTGATGCG
>JAEZRB010000175.1 GCA_023412975.1 Bacteroidota bacterium
CCATTGCAGGTACGGCCACCGAATCACTGATCCGAACGCTCAGCGATTTTAAAAACGAAAAACTGATTGAAATCACCGAAGGAAAGATCACTATTCTCAATCAGAAAAAATTGGAAACCCTTTTAAACTGAGTTTAATCCCCTACTTCGCTGCACCGCCTTTGGCTGCTTAAAACGCCTTCCCTGCAGGAACGGTGCCTTTGGACAACACATTAGCCTTTACCATGCTCTTTACTATTAATTGTCCATATTCATGACCCAGGGCATCCGAATTGGCAGGGTCAAACGACTGGGTCTGCACCGAGTAAACCAATTGCTGGTGGTCACTCAAATCATATAGATTGCTCTCCCAAAAGTACCGTGTATCGGTAACGTAATACCCGGGTTCATAAATCCGGCGATAAATCGTTCCATAATAACCCCAAAACCGGCCGTAATAATAGCCATATGGTGAATAAATAAGCCGACCAGGTACATAGGTCCTTTCCTTTTCTTTATCCAGCAATACGATCGTGATCACGGCGTCAATGCCACTCGCTTTAAGTTTGGCAAGAGCCTCGTCCTCGTCCATTTTGTCAAATGCTTTGGGACCATATTCTTTCAGGGCAGATACAGCATTGTACCCAAGATCCTTCAGGTCGTCCACCAAATGATTTTCCATATTCTCCTGGATAGTTCGATCGGCTTCCCGGATCAGACCTAACACCATTACCTTTTTATAATCTTTAGCAACTACATTTTCAGCCTTCCAGGTTGATGTGATCCTCGATGTGGTGCATCCGGCAGCGAGGAATATCAAAACCAGCATCCCGATTATCTTTTTCATTTCATAATTTTTTAATTCCTTACGCAAACTATCTGTAAAACCGCAGAGGTAAAATGATACCTATCATGGCAATAAAAGATTATGGTCAGTTACGGAGTATTTGAAATAGCAGAACTTCATCAAGGGTTTAAATGCCTCTCATTCTATAATATTATGCCGTGGACAAAACATAATTATCCTGTTTCAATGAAATATTTGCCCCAGGTAGTAAGAGACAAAGCCATTGAAATTGCCAACGAACTGATCATGGAAGAAAACATGGATGGCAGGCTAGCCATTGCCATTGCAATAAACCAGGCTAAAAAATGGGCTGCACGACTATATCTGTCTGAGTCAGGCGGGATTTCTTATTTAGATCGCATTTTCCATTAACAGTACTACGCTTAATCCCGCGATTATTGGTGCCTAGGGAAACTTTCTACATTTATCTTCAAAATATAAAATCCGGCCGGTTGAGTCAACACCTGCCGGATTGTACCAAACCATTACCACTCCTTCTATCGTGATTGCCACTGATCAGTTTTGAATGATGGGCCCGTTAGCCGCATCGACCCTGTTTAAAATGATCAAGGTCTCCTGAAAATCCGTCTGCTTTAATACCAGCCAGCCATCGTATCCTGTTTTCCAATGCCCGGATCCCTGTCAACTTTATTCACAGAAAAAACTGATCTGGCGTTACCGTGTACTCCGGGATTGCGAATTCAAACTCATGATACCTCTAGTAAGTAAAGTAATTATATTACTGTTAAATGCAGGTTTCACCGGGAGCTCGTATATTGTAACATGTAGTTATTGAATTCGAGTTTCAGATCATTAAAGCGCTTTTCGGTGTTGATCAGGCTTGCACGTATTATCCTTAACTTCTCTGTAAGTTCTAAAATCGCAACGCCATCTTCCCAATTTCCCCTGTTTATTAACCTGTCAAAGGAAGCAATGTCGTTGCGCAAAAAACGGATCAGGTCATCCTCGACCACAAAGCTGTTTTGAAAATTTTCGGCTTTCATCAACAACTTTTTATCAATATCGCTTTTTAAAATCTCAGATAAACGGTTTTTAAGTTCAACATTTTCCTCTCCCATAAAAACCAGCACCCTTTTCCAGGCATCACTTTCATGTTGTAGCTGCCTCAGTGTAAATTGCGGCATATATACCTCCTTTCTCGTCGTTCTTTTGTAACGGATTTTGGTAAAGATATATTTACAGTATAACGACAGTTAGAATCTTCATCAAACTTTCTACTGACATTCATCACCAGAAGATACAGAAACAGGTAATAAAAGGCCCCGCCACCCTGCGTGACGGGGCTTAGGTCATACAGCAGATGACCTATTTTACAGCGATATGTTTCGCTGCAGGCTTTTTGGCCCCCTCTTTACGGGGTAATGAAATTTTCAACACGCCATCTTCGTACTTTGCATCAATCTTCTCCTGGTTTACCTTATCAGGCAGGGTAAAACAGCGGCTGAATGAAGAATAACTGTACTCCTTTCGTGTAAATTTCTTTTCCTTTTCTTCTTTGCTTTCCTCTTTCTCAGCGCTGATGGTCAGCAGGTTGCCATCAATGTCAATTTTAAAATCACCCTTTTTCATACCAGGAGCAGCCAATGAAACTTTGTAAGCATCTTTCTCCTCTGTAATATTTACGGCAGGTACGTCCATTACGCGGCCCCATGAGCCACCATTGCCAAACCACTCATTCCATGGTTTGAAAAAATCATCAAATACGGACGGCGTCCTTTCGGAAGACCTGGATAAAGCTTTAGTTCCCATAAAAAATCTTTTTTGAGTTTATATTTTATTTACTCCAAATATACCTTCCCATGATTCCGAAAATCAAATACCGCGGTCAATGGAATTAATGACAGTCGTCAGTACTAAAAAAGCTGAATAGAAATCCAGCTCGCAAATCGAGTATCCATTTCAATGAAAAACCAATATAAAACAATAACACCCGGAATCTATAAAAATAACCATAATCATTATTACCACTAACGGTGGTCATTTATCAGGCACTAAAATGTTCCTACTTTTTCTCCATGAAAAAGATACTAGTTCCCATTGACTTCTCGGAATGCTCTGACAACGCAATTGATTTTGCCCTGCAATCCAAAAAACTTTTTCCTGCCGACATTGTCCTGCTTCACGCCTTTGAACTAAAGGGTAATATTTATACAGACCATTTTGGATTAAATATGGAATTTAAACAGTCTTTACTGGATGACATCCATGACAGACTATCGCTAATAAAAAAAAGTATACTGGAAGCCGAAGGCATAGAGGTGAAGACTGAAATTATAACTGAACCTTTAAATGTGGCTATTCAAAAGGCTATCGCAACCCACAATATTGACCTGTTGATAATGGGCACGCTGGGTGCAAGCGGGTTTAAAGAAAAACTAATGGGCACCAAAACCAGCCAGGTGATTAGTTACACAAGTGTGCGGGTGTTGATAATACCTGCCGATTATAGCTGGGAAAACCCAGAAAAAATTCTATTGACTACAAACCATTTTGAAAAAGAAACATTTATTCTCGATTTCCTCTTTAAGCTGGCTGATCTGTATAAGGCCCGGATTCATGTGGCGGTATTCAGCGACCAGGATACCGACGATGTGGCAACCCAACTGAAACATGAAAGGAATGCCGCTCAATATGAGTTGATGCTGAGAAAAAAATACTCCGCTCCCGAGCTCACAGTTACCCACCTCTATGGCAAGGACTTTGAAGATTCCTTACAAAGCCATATTGATAAAAATGGGATCAGCATTTTGGTAATGATTCCCTATAAAAAAGGTCTGCCCGGCCGTTTATTCCATCCAAGCATGACGAAACGAATGAGTTTTCACACGACAATTCCCTTACTGGTAATTCCATCTCCAGGGGACTATTTCCCTGAGCCTTGGTGAAAACGGAGAATTTACAGGATTCAGCATCCTTTTTAATGCTATTTAATTGGACTATATCGTGTACAATCTAATTATATTTCTTAGCCATCCCCAGTATCAAATTGAGGAATAATATCCCTCATTCCGTTCTTTAAAACGGATAAACACTGACCGGTATTCCCGCGTTTAGTTGCATGTCCTGCTTTCCATAGCAGGTATTTTTTGGAACACATAGAAACAATAGGAACATAGTTAACATAGTGGGTACTTTAATGTATTTCTATGTTTTTATGTTCCTATGTCCCTACTGTGTTTCCCCTGGGTACTGATGCATACTTCTTTAGTGGCTGGTGGATAGTGAACTCCAAACATAAAAAAGCCACTCGCTTTTTATAAGTAGCTGAAACTCGTAAGGATGAGAAAAGAAAAATTCATGTGAAGATCGAACAGGAAGTCAATATACAACTACCCGCATATAGGGGCATCTAACCGGATAGTCGGCTTTTGGCATTATTACCCGCAGGACACCTGCTTTGTATTCAGCGCTCAGAAATTCCGCATCTGCATTGAACGGTAAATTGATGCGTTTTTCAAAACACTTATAATTGAATTCACGCAATTTAAAATTTGGCGCTTCCCAGGGACTGGCCTCCTTATGCAGTACCCGCACATCCAATACATTACCATCAATATGTATCAGAAAATCCTCTCTCCTCATTCCCGGAATAGCAATTTCCACCCTAAATGTATCGGCCAGCTCAACAACATTCACTGGGGGCACAAGGGTTCCATTTTCCGAAACCCGACATAATTCAAAATCAATTTGGTCTTCGCTCAGTAAAGGCACATAATCACCTGGATAAGCGTAGCTGCTAATAGTAGAAGTGTCGTTGTACATTTCTTTACTGATTTATTTAGTGCAAATTAGTTCAAAGCGCCAGCAGGGAAAATGATAGTAATAATCCGCAATGATGATCCCTGTCAGCTACAGAAAGTCATGCTCTTTAACCTTGAATATTGGCCTGGTATAAAATTGGTCTGGCTTATTTTGATCTGTCTTTTTTATTTCCTTCCGTTTCTCTCCCTTCGCCTTCATTTCCTTCCGCTTCTCTCCCTTTGCCGGAGCAGGCAATAAATGAATTACCGGCGCCGTGTGTTGGTATTTAATCCAATCCGACTTTTTAGAAGAAAATATTTGTGCCATCAGTTCGCTTTCAAGTTCCAAAGGTCGGCTGAAGCTGTCTTGTTAAAACTGATGGTCATCAATCCTTGTAGTGATAGTTATTAGCCAATTGAAGAATGCCGCCACATTAGTACCTAGTGATCAGTCCTACCCGTCCAAACTCCTTCAACAGATCATTATCAACAAAATAAACAAGTCCTCCTTTTTCGAGTACAATTTCAATCAATTCATCCACGGCATCCGCCAGGATACTGCACAAACCCGTACTAGTCCCGGGTTTGAACATATTTCAACAATTTATTCCGGACAGCAATGGCTGTAAATATGTTCTTTAACAATGCGTAGAATCATGTATGTTGATCATCATGATCAATGACGCTACACAGAATATTTTTGCTTTTCTAAAGATCTTTCATAGCCGAATACAATTTCTCATAATACTCTATGGCCATCCGATTGCTGTCAAACTGAGGAACAATATCCTTCATCCCATTTTTTACGATTGAAAGCCATTTTGAGGGATTGTCGTAATACATGGGGACTACGCTTTTTTCAAGCAAATCATACAAAGCAGTGGCATCAACTTCATCCTGCCTGTGATCAGGCAAAAGCGGGTCTGCGCTCGGAATAATAAAACTGTTTATAGTGTCCCTGGCAAATTCCGGAAACCAGCCATCTGGTATTGATACGTTCACCGCTCCATTCATGGCGGCTGACATCCCACTGGTACCCGAGGCTTCATGTGTTATCCGTGGGACATTTAACCATATATCGGCTCCTTGTTTGAGCAATTTAGATAGTCTTATCTCATATCCAACAAGTATTGAACAATTCGGGTATGTTTTACAGATATTCACGACCTTATCAAAGGAAGCAATGGCTGCATAATCCGTTGGGTGTGGCTTTCCTGCCCAAACAATTTGGATGGGTCTTTCGGTATTTGTTACAAGCTGTTGAAACCGATCCATATTATTCAATAGAAGTTCCGGCCTTTTGTATCCACCAAAGCGTTTAGCAAAAACAATTGTCAGAACTTTTTCGTCGTATATTTCGCCATTTTGATCGGCAACTTCCTCAAACAACAATCTCTTTAACTCAAATTTTTTTGTTAGCAATGCGTTGTCATTATTATCGCACATGGCTCTGTACAGATCCTGGTTATGCCAGAAAGAAAAATTTTGCGCATTAGTTATACTTATTATAGGACAAATATCCTGGTAGCCCTGCCATGTACTGCGCAGGCTCTGAAGATGCTTACTGGATACACCATTGGAAATACCTGCCAGCCGCAGTGCAGTCAACGTGTGATCAAGTACCCCGTTCTCAGCCTGAACAATGGTCTTCACCTCATTCAGTGGAATATCCAAAAAGAAGCCCAACTTATCCAGTAGTAAGAAATCGCTCTTTTGGTTACCCCCGGCCTCAGGAGTATGGTTCGTAAAGACAAATCTTTTCCTTACCTCTTTTATATCCCTGTACTTTTTATATAAGTGAAATACAAGGGGTAAAGCATGTGACTCATTCAGATGGTACACATCAGGCAACCAGTTTAACTTTTCACAAAGCTTTGCACCGCCTTCTCCCAGCAATATCGCTGCTGCGGACATTGATTCGGGATTGGAATCATATAACTTGTGGCAAATGGTTTTTGCCAGGTAATCATTCTCAGGAATATCTGTACTTAAAAAGAATACAGGAACCGTATTAAAAACTTCCGGCGGCAGATAATAAACGGCTACAAAAACATCGTGCCCGGAAACCCTGATTGTTAACCTGATATCTGTTTTTTTTAGAAATCCATACACTTTCTCCTGAAACTGAACACCCATTGTCTGATCTTCCTTTCTTATTTGGTCATAGTAACCGTATCTCCATAAAATACCAATTCCTATCATATTCTGTTTTAACTCATAAGCACTGCGCATGTGAGATCCTGCCAGGAATCCTAATCCTCCGGCATACGTTTTTAACGCCTGATCAATACCAAACTCCATACAGAAGTATGCTACTTTTTTCTGAAAGTTGGGGTCAATATTATAAGGGAAAGAAAAAGAAAAACTCATAACTAATAAATTACAACTTGTCTGGCTATAACAGATTGAAACGGGATTGGCTTTGGGAATACGTAAGCTCAGAATTCCCTTTTTGTATTCTGAGCTGATAAATTCAGTATCAGCATTCTCGGGTACAGAATATGTCCTTCAATGCAGTTCCCGTCATATTCATGTATCTTCCATTGTTCCGTAGATCACTGCATTATAGTTTGCTGCGGCCGGGTAACCGGGTTAAAAAAAATCATGCTTTCTTGCTTTAAAAATTGGTTCTGTATAAAACCCGGGCATCTCCCTTTTTTCACCTTTTTTTGGAATGTCCACCTTTTTCATTTCCGTTGTCCTTTTGATGACCGAAATATGAACTACCGGAGCAAGGTTCCTTTCAGGAGTCGGGAGACTTTCAAGAAGCGAATAGTTTGACATGACAGCATTTCTGAGGCACAAAACTGACCCTTTTACCTAAAGTAAAGAATGACCCCCATCAACTTTTGGAGTGAAACCGGTCATTCTTTTCCATGAGATGGAAAACCTATTTAAGCCGCAAAAGAGGCCGGATAGAAATCCGGCCTGATTCAATGATCCAATATCCTATGAAAATCCTTAACAAAGGTTATTTGTTGTTAGATATTAAACAATGATGACAAACAAGTAAAAGTATGATTGCTATCAGTATAACCCCAGTTGAGCAGGAAAGTATTCAAAACTTTATACTCAACATTTAATCCTTGTTTGCAGTATATATCAGCTAAATGAGTAAAGGCAATGCCTGGCTGACCTGGCTAACAATACTATTTTTTTTACCATTAGCTCGACATATCTTTTTACAATCTTCAGTCCCAGCCCTGTAGCCTGTTCGCGGGATTCGGAATACCGCCACATCATGAATCCCTCGACGTTAGCAACAACAATGCTCCTGGTTCTTTCATCAAATATCGGCTTTTCTGTAAGCATCGGCCATCGGCAGACCCAGTAGCAGATCCCCAACTTCGCGTATTGAAGGGTGTTGGGATATTACGCCATCGCTTGCACCAATAGGCACTCTTCTTTTCTGACCAAGTTCCTGATCTCTACTGACCAATATCATATTTGACGTATAGCAACCTATGTATTTTCCATCCATGAAAAGGTTGTTATTGGCAACTATAGTAATTGTTTATTCCTGTAATGACAAAGGGGCGGAAACAACTAAACCAATTGTTCAGAATATTACTGAATCAGTGTATGCCTCCGGCATTGTTAAGAGTAAGGATCAGTATGAAGTCTATTCAACGGTAAACGGCATTATTGCGCAAAACTTAGTGACTGAAGGAGATACTATTAAAAAGGGCGACGCCATTGTAACCTTATTAAATGAAACATCTCAACTGAATGCCGAAAATGCCAGGATTGCTGCTTCTTATTCGTCATTACCTTCAAATGTTGATCGGTTAAATGAGTTGAAAGCAAACATTGAGTTGGCGCGAAAAAAAATGCAAACCGATTCTGCGCTATTTCAACGTCAGCAAAATTTATGGAAAGAAGATATTGGGACCCGTAATGAAATGGAACAAAGGGAACTCGCCTACAGGAATTCTGTGACCGCTTACCAGGTCTCAATCCTGCAATATAATAATCTGAAGAAACAGATTGATTTTACGGCACAGCAGTCGCTCAAAAATTTACAGATAAACAATTCAGTAAATAATGATTACACTGTCAAAGCCCGGCAGGATGGAAAAGTATATAGTATCCTGAGAGAACCAGGAGAAATGGTAAATACCCAAACACCAATTGCTGTGATTGGTGATGTGAATGAATTTTTAATGGAACTTCAGGTAGACGAATACGACATCGGCAAGCTTATACCTGGACAAAAAGTGTTTGTAAGCATGGATAGTTACGAAGGACAGGTGTTTGAAGCCTCTTTAACAAAAATTCAACCGATAATGAATGACCGTTCAAGATCATTCAAGGCTGAAGCAACGTTTATTTCCCGGCCACCCCGGCTCTATCCTAATTTAACGGTAGAAGCAAATATCCTGATCAGCACAAAAACAAATGCACTAACGATTCCCCGCACATATTTGATGGATGATAATACTGTAGTTCTTAAAAACGGGGAAAAAAGAAAAGTGGTCACAGGTTTAAAAGATTACCAGATGGTTGAGATTATCAGCGGTTTGAGCAAAGATGATATTATTAAAACGGGCAGGCAGTGAATTATAAATTGAATACAGAAATTGCAGAATCACTCCTATTGGCAAGGTGGAGACAAACTTTGATAGCAGCCATTGGTGTTACCTTCAGCATTACCATGTTTATCGCATTGCTCAGCTTTATGACCGGTTTAAATAAGTTGCTCGACGGATTGATTTTAAACCGTACCGCTCATATCCAGCTTTATAATGAAATAGAAAGAAATCCACATCAACCCATTACTGCAACTTTGGCGTACAAAAAGTTTCACAACTTTATTTCTTCTGTAAAAGCTTCTAACAGCCGTGAAGAAATATATAACAGCGGAGCTATTATCAATGCCATTGGTAACGACAAAAGAGTAGTTGGTATATCGTCTAAAGTCCATACACCGGCTTTTTTCAATGAGGGAAATATTCGCATCGCCGGTGTTATAGACGGAATAAACCCCCATGAGGAAAATAAACTGTTCCACTTCTACGATTATATCACTAATGGTTCAGGAAGTGATCTGAACATAGTTCCCAATAGTATCATTCTCGGCAAACCACTTGCGGATCAATTACTGGCAAACATCGGAGACCAGGTCTACATCACTACACCCGGCGGCGAAGTGTTTCCACTAAAACTAATAGGGTATTACCAGTCAGGCATAAGAGAACTTGATAAAATACAGGGATATACTTCAATTGCTACTACCCAAAAAATATTAGGCAAGCCTGCCAACTATCTTACTGACATACAAGTGAAACTCAACAATCTTGATGCGGCACCAAAAGTGGCAAATGAATATAAGAACCTGTTCGGACTGGAAGCCTTAGATATACAAACTGCAAACAGCCAATTTGAAACAGGCAGCTCTTTACGAACGCTTATTTCATATGCAGTGGGAATTACTCTGCTCATCGTGTCAGGATTTGGCATCTACAACATTCTAAATATGATGATCTATGAAAAAATGGATTCTATCGCTATCCTGAAGGCCACAGGATTTTCAGGCGGTGATGTGAAAAAGATATTTCTGATAATCGCTTTAACCATTGGATTCTTCGGAGGATTGGTAGGACTGCTATCTGGTTACCTTTTATCTCTCTTAATCGATGCCATTCCTTTTCATTCCCCTTCACTTCCATCAGTCACTACTTATCCTGTCAATTATAATCCTGCGTATTACTTTATCGGTATTTCGTTTTCGCTTCTCACTACTTTTTTGGCAGGATTATTTCCTGCAACTAAAGCAAGTAAAGTAGATCCGGTAGTCATCATAAGAGGGAAATAATATGAGCACTCCAGTTATTGAAGCAAGACATATCACTAAGACGTTTCATGATCATATTGATGTTCCTGTATTGAACGATATAAATATTATTGTAAATAAGGGTGAATTTGTTTCCCTGATGGGCAAATCAGGTTGCGGTAAATCTACACTGCTATATGTTCTATCCACAATGGATACGGAATATGAAGGAACCTTGTTGATCGACGGAGAAGTAATGACGGGTAAACCAGGAACACGATTATCTGAAGTGCGTAATGAGAAAATTGGCTTTGTTTTTCAGTTTCATTACCTGCTGAATGAATTCAGTGTTTTAAAAAATGTTATGCTGCCGGGCTTGAAATTAAACAAGTACACTGAAAATGAAATTGAAAACAATGCTTTAAAGTGGTTGACTGAATTAGGAATTGATCAACTACGCGATAAAAAACCCAGTCAGCTTTCAGGCGGCGAGAAACAGCGTGTGGCTATCGCCAGGGCTTTGATCAATGACCCTTTGATCATTATGGGTGATGAACCAACAGGCAACCTGGATAAAAAAAATAGCCAGACTGTTTTTGCTATTTTTAAGGATCTATGTACTAAGTTTCAGCAAACATTATTGATCGTTACCCATGATGTGGAATTTGCATCACATACCAACAGGACTATAGAGATGGAAGATGGAAAAATTATTAGTAAATGAGTTTAAGGGAAATAACTAATCCACTGGACGACAACCGACTGTAGTGCCACACCATCGCCTTGCAGGCTGCTAACCTATTTTGGTTTACTCATGACAATCCTTATTCCAGCCATGCTTCTGCAGTATTTAAAAATAAAAACCTGAAAAGTAAACGATTACAGAAATGAAATTCCGTGATGGGCAACATTTTCGGAATGACAGCCCAAACAACACCGCTGAACTGGTCAGTATCGCAGATGCGATAGCTATCGGATGATCCTATATATCGATTCAAAAAGAGGGTGGTCAACAATTTATCCAATTCTCATCTATCCGCCTACCCCCCCTGGATAGTACGATGCACTAATGCCACTCCCCTGCTTCCGCGTTGTTTTGATATATTGTTGGAGAATTTTGAGTTACCCAAATTGATTTGCTAATTTGTGTAGGGGATAATAGCATAAATTCAGAAAGGAGATTTTTGGTAAAGCCGTTCTATAAAATCGGATTAAAAGATGGAAAGCACAGGAATTGAGCTTTTACAAGGTATTGACACGGTAATTGTACGAGTAAGTAACATTGCAGCCTCTAAAAAATGGTACGTAGAGAAATTGCGGCTGGCTTTGCTATTTGAAGATGACAAAACTAAACTTGCTGTATTAGACACGAAAGGTCCGACGAGTTTAACACTTTGGGAGACAGACAAAACAATGTCTGTAAATAGAGACACCACAAGCTATCCCATATTTAAAACGCCAAATGCGGATGAACTAAAAAAAGTGTTGTCAAACATGGGAATTGAAACCGGAGAAACTATTCAAGACACATATGTCAAATATTTCTTCTTCTATGACCCTGACGGCAACATCTTGGAAGCTTGCCAAGTGCATGATTAAGCAACGAGCGCACAATATGCGGTTTGGCTCAGTGGCGGCTTTAGAAATGTAATGACCTGCAGTAATTTGATCAACTTTTGTACGTTAGCCGCGCGACAGTAACACGTTCCCGATAGCTATCGGGAACCACACTACGCCAAACTAATTAATTCCTTTTTATGATGTATTGAGCATATATAAAATTCTGGTATCAAAATAAAAATGATATGAATGCATTTAAAAGGATCTTTTCCTTTCTCATTCCTGCTTTTTTTATTTTACCTGTTTGTTTTGCACAGGATGAAGTTAACCAGGTGGAAAAAAGAGTAAAGAACCTGGGGCTGTCTACCATCAGCACAGAAGGGACAATTGTATATTTTGATAAGCCTGATAGTATCAGAAGCCGGGAATTTGCAGACCTGTCTGTGAGCATGGTAAAGTTTTTTAAAGAAAAAGTAAATATCCGCTACAATCTTAAAGTGGCTGCACTCGGGCCCGGAAACTGGTTTTCAGAATTTCCCGGGATCCCTTATGCCGTTCCCTGGCCATATTTTCCCGACCGCATAATCATGATGCCCTCTTCATTAACCGAGGGAATAATGATTAACCCTAAAAGAAGCCGGCAGCAAAATAAGTGGTTTGTGGATTTTGTTCTTCTACATGAATATTCGCACTTCCTGGAAAAGGATTACTTCAGACCATCAGACAAAAGCGATTACATAAGTGTAAAATGGTTTGGTGAATTCATCGCTAATTATCTTGCATACGCATATATACATTCTACTGATACCACATGGGCTACAGAAGCAAAAAAAATGTGGCGTGAAAATCTGAAAACCTACACCCCGGGAAAATTTACATTGGACTGGAGTTTTATGAATGATCTTTCACCACAGGAACTCGGACCTACCTATGGCTGGTACCAGGTTATGCTGAACCTTAAAGCGGCTGAGCTTTATGAAAAATACGGAGTTGGGCTCCTGCAGACTTTAAAAGCGGAATTGCCCTGGCAGGAAGTTGAAAACTGGAATACAAAGACATTGCTTCCTTTGCTGGAAAATATTTACCCCGGGTTTAAAAAATGGTCAGAAACTATTGAAAGTTACAGCAGGTGAGGCTGACATGTTGCTGTATTTAATCAGGTACCGAAATCTAAAAAATAAAAAAAATGAAGTACTTAAAATTAGCTCTTGCTTGTTTTATACTTTCCTGTTCGAATGATAAACCAGGTAGTAAGAATGCTGAGGCTGATTTCATAAATACTGCAAAACAGTTTCATCAACTATATATAACAGCGGGAGACTGTGCAGAAAGAAATGCAATGGTTGATAAGAGTATACTGTTTTATGAAAATGGAAAACAGTTCACCTATCAGAATATACTGGATTACTGCTCTTATATCAAACCGAAAAATACTTTCAACATTTACACGGAGCAATATCTAATTCAACCAATGGTTGGTTTTGATTATACTGATCAGTATTATTTAAATTCAGAACATGACACGGTCAGAGAAACAACAAGCAGGATATGGCAGTTGAAATCCGGTAACTGGGTGGTTACCCACATGCAGGTTGTAAGACAATAATACAGCCGCATTTTACTGCAGATGTAGGCGTACTGTAGGCGTACCCTTTTTTCGGTCAGTTCAAAATTAGAGGATTGTCCTTGGTTTTGGCTGCTTTATCCACTAAGCGGCTCTCTTCAACTTTTGAATGATTTCCGTTCGCCGCTTGTGGATAAAGCTCGGTTCCTTTCTGGACCAACCTGGCATAATTCGCAGGAGTTAGAGAAGCAAAGGTGTTCTCATCTTTGAATCCGGTAAATAATTATTGCATAAAACCGGTTCTAAATAGTACCAACGGTGCCGTGCACCAGCTTCAGTGTACAAACGATTACCTATTACCATACACGTGCAGAAAAGGCATTTTCGAAATTCTTTTTACTTGTTCCACCCTGCCCCACCCCGATTGCGACAGTATTGCTGCCATGATTGTTTTAATTCAAAATATTTTGGAATTATATCTCCCATGTTTGAGAGCTTTTGCGCGTTATGACTTAATTTTGCTCCGCTGTGCAGAAAATCGTCGCGTCTATATTACTCGTTGCTTTTCTCGGTCAGACTTTTAACCAGGGCTGGTATTACCTTGAATACCTGGTTGAGAAAAAGGAGTATATGAAGCGTTGTGTCAACAAGACCCGGCCACAAATGCACTGTAATGGTAAGTGCCAGTTGATGAAAAAAATACAGGCACTCGAAGAGAAAGAACGCGGGCTGCCCCCGGAACTAAAACTTGCATCAAAATCGGAGATCATTTCTTCCAGGTCTTTTTTTGCCACATCGTGCGGTGCGACTATAACTCTTACTAAGACAAAATACTTCTCCTATACCATTGGGTCACCTATTGACCAGCCCGCCACCCTGTTTCATCCCCCCGATCTTATATCCTGATCAATTGCCTGATTTTTCTATTATTACTTTTTTTGCCAGGGTTAAGGAAGTATTAATAAGCCTGGTCTAACATGGTTAGACAGATCACCTTGTTATTCCACTGCGTTAAAAGCGTCATGTTTTTAGCTATTCGCGCTTTTATAACGTTCCTGAAAACACTAACAGGCAATTCCTTCATTACGAATCCACAATTAGCAAAACCTATTTAAACGTGAGTTTATGAAACTTTATTTGAATACATTTCTTGTTGCCATTAGTGCAAGTATGCTTTTTGCAGCATGTAAAAAAGACAACCATTCTCCAAATTCCAAAGAATTAGTGCCTGTTTCCATTGAGTTTGACAATATTGTCGGCGGTCAAAATCTGTTCTTGAATACCGTCAACTATACAAATGCCGCAGGTGAACAATTCAATATTTCTCTCCTGCAGTACTATATAAGCAATATTGAACTCCGAAAAACGGATGGCTCCATCTACACCGTCGACCAGGATAGCAGTTATTTTCTGATACGGGAAAGCGATCCCGCTACTCGTTTTGCGCGTTTTAAAGTGCCTGCCGGCGATTATAACCAGGTTTCCTTTGTACTTGGTGTAGATAGTTTACGCAGTACCATGGATATTAGCAAGCGTATAGGCGTACTGGACCCTTCGGGAGGCATGCAGGATGGAATGTATTGGGGATGGAATAGCGGATATATTTTTTTCAAGCTGGAAGGCATTTCCCCAGTTGCCCCGCAAGATCCTTCGGGTCAGAAAAAATACAGGTACCATATTGGAGGTTTTGGAGGGTATTCAGCACCCACGCTTAATAATATCAAGACCATAACAATCGATTTAACAGCTTCGGGAATTGCGCAGGCAAGAAAAGGAAGAAACGTGAACATTCATTTGCTGGTAGATATTATGAAAGTATTCAATGGCTCTACTACGCTAAGCATTGCTGCTAATCCCAGCGTAATGTTCAGTGACTACAGTATCAATATTGCGAATAACTATACGACGATGTTCTATCACGATCATACCGAAAACTAAGTACATAATGATTAAGAAAGTTTACCTGGTTCCTGGGTGTTTACTGCTGTTGATTGCCTGTAGCAAAGAAATCATCAGCCGGTTTGAAGGATTCAAAAAGCCAGTCGATTTCCCTGCACCGGTGTATAATTTTGCGAATAATGAAATCACGCAACCGAAGTTTGAGTTAGGCAGGAAATTATTCTTTGAGCCCCGTCTTTCGCGCAACAACACCATATCCTGCGGCAGTTGTCATATACAGTCTTCGGCCTTTACACAACACGGACATGATGTGAGCCATGGAATTGACGACAGGCTGGGAACACGCAATTCACCGCCGATCATGAACCTGGCCTGGATGCCAACCTTTTTTTGGGATGGAGGTGTCTTTGACCTGGATCTACAGCCGTTTGTTCCTATCACCAACCATGTCGAAATGGATGAAACAGTTCCTAACGTTTTAATAAAACTGCGAAACCATCCACAGTATCCCGGTCTTTTTCAAAAGGCTTTTGGCGACACGACTATCACAACTGTGAGACTTATGAAAGCATTGTCGCAATTTATGCTGCTCTGTATCAGCGACGAAGCAAAATATGATAGCGTCGTACGTCATAAGTCTGCTACTTTCAGTGCACAGGAACAGCGCGGCTACGAACTGTTCAAACAGAAATGCAATAGCTGTCATAAAGAACCACTGTTTACGGATTTCTCGTTTCGCAACAACGGAATTGCCATTGGACCAAATAATGACGAAGGGAGATACCTGGTAACATTAAACGAGGCGGACAAGTATAAGTTCAAAGTTCCCAGCTTGCGTAATGTAGAGTTCACAGGGCCTTTTATGCACGACGGCCGGTTTATTACCCTTGATGCCGTACTCGATCATTACCGGCAAGGCATACACCAAACTCCAAACCTCGATCCGCTTGTGACTGCTGGCATACCGCTTACTGATGCTGAAAAATATGACCTGATCGCATTTTTGAAAACTTTAAGCGACCGGAAGTTTATAACTGACAAAATGCTGGCGGAGCAATAAGAAAGATATCTATTGTTTGTTAACCTTAATGGAAGTGACCGAATGTGACGAGAAACGGCCTTCAAATTTCTTAGAAGCAAATGGGAGAAAATAAAAATAACCATTCCATTTAAAACTTTATAGTTATGAAAAAAAAGTTGTTCCTGATAAGTGTAATATCGATCCTATCAACAAGTATAATAGCCTGCGATATCTGTGGCGCGGGAGCGGGTGGAGGATATATGGGTATTCTGCCGGGTTTTCGGAGTAAGTTTATAAGCCTGCGTTATACTCAAAATAGTTTACTGTCGCATCTGGGATACAATGGTAGCAGTACCTATTTAACTACCAAAGAGACATTTCGTGTTGCTGAACTATGGGGAGCAGCCAATATTGGTAAAAAATTTCGCGTAGCTGCTTTTGTGCCGTATAATTTTCTGGAGCGCAGTAACGAATCGGGTAATTTTTCACAATCAGGGCTTGGCGACATCACTGCAATCGGCTACTACCAACTTTTTGCCAAAGAAAAAACCATGTCTGATAAACTTCTCATGCAATCGCTTTGGGTGGGCGGCGGTGTTAAATTACCTACGGGTAAGTATGATCCCGAAGAGAAAAACATCCAGGATGCTTCACAGAATACCTTCCAGTTAGGGACAGGCAGCCTGGACTTCTCCCTACATGCCATGTATGATATCCGTTTGCAGGATGCTGGTATCAATGTGAATGCCAGCTACCGGTTCAACCAGCCCAATAAATATGATTACAAATATGGTGACAAGTTTACGACAAATGTACTGGTATATTATAAGTTGAAACTTGGTAAATCAGTTTCCATTGCACCCAATACGGGCGTACTATTAGAGACTGCAAAAAAAGATCAACGCACGCCCGAACTTCAGGTTTGGGAGACTGGTGGTCATAGCCTCGTAGGTACGCTCGGATTTGAATTAACTATGGGAAGGTTTGGACTCGGAACCAACTATCAGACACCATTCAGCCAGGAACTTGGTGAAGGAAAATTGAAAGCTAAGGACAGGGGAATGGCGTATGTAAGTTTTTCCTTTTGATTTTGAAAATGGCTGCTGAATAAAATCCTTTGGGAAAAGAAAAGCCAGCTCCTGTTTGTGCGATCCCAACCTGATCAGGTGAACTGGCTTAATTTTTTGTTTCGGCCGTATTGAAACCCAATAATGTAGCATGGGAATCGCAGCACTCGTGAGTCCGGCCAGTTTTGCAAACTCGCGGCGGGAAATTTGCTTCATTGCCTGGGCCTGTACTTAAAAGTCCCCGCAGTCAAAGTGGAAGTAGTGGACACTGTAGGACGTGGCGATGCATTTCTCGCCGCTTTCCTCGCCGGAAAACTGCAGCAAAAATCCATTCAGCAATGCATGCGGGATGCTGTCGTCCTGAGCGGCTTCATCGCCGCATCCCGCGGAGCGTGCCCGGAATATAGGCGGAAGATGTAAGAAAGAGGTGTGAAGTTTAAAGTTTGACGTTAGAAATCTGCCATTGCTAAAATATTAGAACGCGTTTTATTTAAGTTTATGATTTGCTAGACCGGATGAACATCACCACTCCCGACTCAAACTCCCGACTATTAACACTTCACTCCATACTTCCTGACTTTTTGAAATGATATCCCCAGCCCTTCTATACCCAATTCTACAAAATCGCCCTCCTTCAAATAAACGGCAGGTTTGAATCCAAGTCCCACACCATGTGGTGTACCGGTTGATATGATGTCGCCGGGCAATAGAGTCATGAACTGGCTCAGGTAGTGAATGAGAAATGGTATTTTAAAGATCATATTAACGGTGGAACTATTCTGCATCAGGCGTCCATTAACCTTCAACCACATTTTTAAATTGTGTGCATCAGGTATTTCATCAGGCGTTACCAGGTAGGGACCCAGTGGCGCAAAGCTGTCGCAACTTTTACCTTTTACCCATTGTCCGCCACGTTCAAGCTGAAATTCCCGCTCACTGTAATCGTTGTGCAGGAGGTACCCTGCTACATAGCTGCCTGCATCTGCTTCTTCCACATAGGAGGCCTTCCTGCCTATCACCACAGCCAACTCCACCTCCCAGTCTGTCTTGCTGCTGTTCTTTGGCAGTACGAGGTCATCGTAGGGACCGCATACAGCTGTCTGGGATTTAAAAAAAACAATGGGTTCTTTTGGTATTGGTGCATTTGTCTCGAGTGCGTGGTCAACGTAGTTCAAACCAATGCATATAATTTTACTTGGTCTGCCAACCGGAGGTCCTAACCGTATGTTATCGGGCAGTTTCTTCAGCTCATTAGGCCATTGTGCGATAAACTTTTTTAAGGACCGAAAGCCATCGCTTTCGAAAAACTGCTCATTGTAATCCTGTCCGAATGCTGAAAGGTCATAATATTTCTCCCTGATCAAAACGCCTGGCTTTTCATTTCCAGGACTCCCGTATCTGAACAATTTCATCGCTATTTATTTTTTTCATTAAAACCCTGGAGCAAAAGCAGCATCCTGTTTCTCATATCCTCTTCGGTATGTTCCTGGAGCTTGCTGGTCCTGCTACGCCACGTTTCATAACCACCCGCCTGCATTTCATGCAAAGGCGGTACATAACCCAGGTTACCATTGGCCAGCCCAATAGTAAAATATTTTTCCGCCGGCGAATTTTCCTTTAACCAAAGCCCGGTTTCGGCAAATACTTCAGCACCGAGTGCGCCTATTATTACGTTGCCGATTTTGATGGCCTGCATGGGTAGCGCCAGTTCGTCGGGTAATTCATTGAGCAAAACCTGCTCACGCGCATAAATACCACGCAAACCTTCTTCATCTGCCTGCAGGCGCTCATAGTTAGTTGTTGCCACGATTTGTTTTGCACGCTCAAGTTCACCAGTCGAAGGCTTGCGCACCTTTACCGCCAGGTCCTCGTACCGTACCGCTATTACAGGTTCTTTTTCCCACTGGACCTGGTCAAGTGAGTCGAAAATTTTTTCAGCTATATCATTTCCAATCACCTCGCTTTTTTTGAAATTACCGGGTGGATAATTCCCGGACTGTAAAAAGTCCCAGATATTAATGTCGCCGCTTGTTCCATTGCTCATGATTCCGATAAAGTCATCTCCTGCCTTCAATTTATCCTGGATTCGCTTTGAAAACACGCCAAAATAATCGGAAGATATAGTTCCATTATCCCAATCCCCGACATAGTGCATGGAATAATTTGCGAAGACGCTGATCCAGTTGCCGGACAGATCCTGCACAACAATATAGCTCACTTCGGGATCAGGGCTGGCCACACTGCGGACGATAAGATTTTCGCTGCCGAAGGGGTTTGTCTTTACTTTTTCAATACTGCCATTGACGGGGTTGAAAGGCTTGTACGATTCTTTCATTTCAAAACGCCTGCAGCGCGCATGCGTGGGTACATCCACACTGCCAAATGCCAGCCGCGCAGGTTGCATCCGCAGTTTGGCTGCGGCGACTGACTGCGCAATCAGGGCAGGCAGCTTTTGCATATAAGGAATATCTGCGGCCGAGAGGTACACCGACGCCACTGATCCGCCGGCATGTGTGTGCGTGGCGGAAATAAGAATATGCTCAGAGGGTATACCGGTTTGCTCTCCGATCAGTTCCTTGGTTTCATCTATCAATTCTTTTTCCATCACACATATATCCACTACAACTAATGCTACTATCGTATCGCCGCATTGCAGTACCAGTGATTTGGCGTATAACTGATCATGGATGAGGGTGGCATAGTGTGCCACAAAATCACCATTGATAAAAGTACCCAGTGGTGGTGTAATGTCTGTTTTGGCAGCACCAGCCAGCATCGTCGTAAATGTATTTACAAGTGATTTACTCATACAATATTCCAGGTTGTGTTTATTTATCAAGCCCACGCATGGCGTAGGAACCGCAGCCAGTTCTTTGAAAAAATATTTTGAACATCCTCAGCGCTATAACCCCTTTTGTCAAGTATGGACTGAAATTTTTGAAGATCGGCAATTGAATTCATATCCCATGGAGATTGCTCCGTTCCAAATATCCCATCCAGGTCGCTGCCAATTGCTACATGCAGGCTATTCCCTGCGATCTGGCAAATATGATCCCAATGATCAACCATGTGTTCCAGTCGTATATCCAGCTGCCACGGATCCGATACGGTATCAATAAACCTTATGTCCATGGCCCAGCAGTCGAGCATGCCGCCGATAACCGCATTTCTCTCTACCAGCTGTTTTATCTGCCTGTCGGTAAGCTGACGCTGATTGGGTACAATATGCCTTACATTGTGGTGACTTGCCCATACGTTGCCTGTATAGTTATCCATTACTTCCTCAAAGCCTTCATCCGTCAGGTGCGTAACATCAAGAATAAGTTTCAGTTTTTCAATTTCACGCAACAACGCTCTCCCCATCGTAGTGAGACCACCTGAATTCCGGGTACCCGGCGCATATCTTCCAGGTCCGAAATGAGATAAACCAATAGCCCGCAATCCATAGTGGTATGCCTTATGCAGGTATGATATATCTACCAGGGAGTCGGCACCTTCCAAACTCAGGATATACCCCACGGGCTTTTTTGTATCAGCAATTGTATCGTCGTCCCATAGCCTGAGGTGCGCTTCCAGCGAGCCCAGGTCTGCAATCATGATCATTTCACCCAACGCTTCCATTTCGCGGTACCATGCCAGCTGCGCTTGTGTCATAGCCCACGCCTGTTGTGGCGAATGCCATCCCGCCAGGTTGCTGCCCGGGGGGGAATACCTGGCCAGTTGGGTGGCTACTACCAACCCGATTTTTCCTTCCCGCAAAGCTGGTAAACATACCGTGTTCTTTCCGCGGTCAGGTTTATCCTTCATATGCATTTCACGTTGCCTGACCTCTTCGAGGGGTCGGGTCAAATCCCTGTTCCACTCAATGGCGTTCATGGCCAGGTCAAGATGGGCATCAATGATGAATAGTTTCTCCATGCTATTTATTCCGGGTTCGCCGATTCAGCATACCTGAACGGATACCTGTTTATGATCATCGCTATTTTATAGCTAAACTCCCGGCTGATCTTTTTCCAAAGTTCAACCTCTTCCAAAGTATAGCGGTAAAGGCCCTTTTCGTTTTCCATTCCCCGTCCACCCCTTTCAACAATTTCAACAAAAAAATCCGGGAGCTTCTGCTCGTTCGACAGCTCCGGGTTCAAACTTTTCATGACCACACCATAGGCATAGGTACCCATCAGGTCCATATACCTGCAGTTGCCAGCAAATGGAAGATAGTAACCCGGGTCGTTTCTGCAGGCCCTGTCAATATCTTCTATCGATGCATAGCCCTGGTCAACGAGATAAAATGCCTCTCTTACCATCGCACTCATTAACCTGCTTCGGATACTATAGTTGTCAACGATATACGGATCCTTATTCCAGGTTTTGGCCAATGAAAGAAATTGATCAGCCAGTTCTTTCGGTACAACCTCATTCTTTATTATTTCAAGAAAACGGGTAGTATGCGCAGGTTCTGTCCAGTTGAGTCCGATGATCCTGGCAGGCTGCCGGGCATCTTCCTGAATTTCACTAAGGTCAAAACTTTCAAAATTTATAGCAATTACAGTTTCCTTTGCCACAATTTCCTCAAGCCTCTGGATGAACTTCTTCTTGACGGCCAGATCCTCCTCGGCAAGTATTATTGCAGATTCAAACTCACCTGCCGGCAGTTGAGGGTCCGTAAATACGAGTTTATCACGATAGTCATTATTTGTATTATCGCTGATACTCATTTCCGAAAAGTGATCCCTTATCATCATATTCGCCTTATCCTGGTCGCTTGTACAAATGTGGACATGATGATCTGCATGCAATAAGCAAACAGCAATACTGTAAACAAGAGGATGGTCGCCCATCAGCAGGAGGCTCTTTTCTTCTTTGCTTCTTATATCCATATTGATAAGGTTACGTAAAATTGCCTGATACTATAAGGTATTTAATACTTTGGCAGCTTTTTCAATTGCGGTTGATATATCTTCCTCTGTATGTGCATTGCTGATATACCATAGTCCCCTTCCTATTATCCTGACACCCTCATCATGCATACCGCCGATAAACTTCCCCAACTTTTGTTTGTCGAACGAAAGGGTATCGCGGTAGTCATTCGCCTGGCTCAGAGAAGTAAAAGCTGTATGAAACATGGGACCCGGTCCCTGTACCAGCATAGGCTGTTTTGCTAACCGCGACGCTTCCCTCAATCCTTCCATTAATATCCTGCCGAATTGATAAAGCCTTTCATAAGGGGAATTCTTCTCCAATACCTGTATTGTTGCGAGGGCTGCTGCCACGGAAGCATTTCCTGAATTCATGGTACCGGCCTGTATCACCCGGCCCTCCGCCACCAGGCTCATCCATTCCTTTTTTCCGGCTATTACACTAAGCGGGTAACCACTGGCTATGGCTTTTGCGAAAATGGAGAGGTCGGGCTGAATGCCGAAATGGGCTTGCGCTCCCCCCAGTGAAAGACGAAATCCGGTAATCACCTCATCAAATATCAATGCGACACCATACTTATCACACAACTGCCGTATGCCTTCGAGAAAGTTTTCAACCGGCATTATGCATCCATTGTTGCACATGACCGGTTCGGTGATTATAGCCGCTATCTCCTCGTGTCGTTGTTCAAGTGTTTGTTCCAGCAACGAAAGATCATTCCAGGGTAAAATAACAAACTCGTCTTCCGACTGTGCCGGTAATCCTTCTGACCATGGAAACACCGAAGGGTTTTCCCTGTTTCCCAACGCATCCAGGGAAGGTGCTGATATTCCCCAGCATACATTATCCATCCATCCGTGATAATGTCCTTCAAATCTTAAAAATTTTTTCCTCCCCGTTTTTGCACGTGCTATCCTTAAGGCCGTCTGCACTGCCTCTGAACCATCAAGGCAAAAACGCATTAGCTCCGCAGATGGAACTAATGACTGTAACTTTTCTGCGAGTTGAATTTCCTGTATGTGCTGGCCGGCGAAAAGTTGCCCCTGTGCCGAGTACTCATTGACTGCCTGTAATACTTCCGGGTGTGAGTGACCCAGTATCAAAGGGCCCTGGCTAAGTGTAAAATCAAGGTATTCATTGCCATCAACATCAAATACCCTGCTTCCCCGCCCATGACTATAAAATAGTGCATGAGGATGATTGTACTTCCTGAACTCCGAAGATACTCCCCCCGCTAATACATTTTTTGCACGCTCAAGCAAATTGCCCGAGGCTGTATATCTACCCGGTTTTACCGACGTCATATTCAATCGTTTCCTTTGTATTAAAACACTGTTGCCTTATTTATTTTCATCTCCAGTTTTCGCAATGGATAGTGAGAGGCCAGCTTGTAAATATCTTTGTTGAACAAAGCAAAGGCTTCCTCCCATGCTTTTGCCTCCTCCGGGTTGTAATTGTATAGTCCCACCAGGTTTTGTGTACCGCGGGCATTACTATTTACCATGTTTTGCATAATTCGCGGCACATTGCCTGTATTACAGAGCTTTGGAAAATTCCTCTCCAGTATCCTCCTGCAATCCACCAACCCGAGATAGTCCATCCTCCGGAAAATACCCATTAGCGTGATCCATGATCCAAAGTCATACCGACACGCTTTGTCTGCATTCTCTATAGTAGTGACGCCTTCATCTACCAGGTGAAATAATTCACGGTATACGGCATACATGAGCCTGTTGGTAATAAATCCACGTATGTCTTTCTTAAGTACAGTAGGCTCTTTACCCCAGGAGTGCGCTAACTGCCATACTATGCCAGCATAGGCGTGATTGGTCAATGCCCCACATGTGATCTCCAGGAAGCGGGTTACAAATGCAGGTTCTGCCCAGTGTATACCTAAAAAGCGTTCGGGCCGGCGCATGCTGTATTGCAATTCGCTGATAGGAATAGCTGAGGTATTGCTCGCGACGATGGTTTCGTTATCTACTATGGACTCTATCTTTCTATAAACACCCGCCTTAATCTGCACGTTTTCAACCACGCACTCCATTACTATACCACAGTTTTCCAGCTTTTCGTAATCCTCTGAAATTATCAGTTTTGATATATAGCTATCGACATGCTTTTCTAAAAGTCCTGCTTTTTCACAATCCTGCAGTTGCGCGCGGATATATCCCTCCGCATTCTCCATATCTCCAGGAAGTGGCGCTATAGCTACTACCCGATGACCGGCCATCAATAGCGCGACCACTATACTACTCCCCATCAGTCCCAGTCCTACTACTCCTATTTCCATTGGCATTGCACCTCCCTGCATAGTTTTCATTCCAGTCATAGTTTTACAATACAATCGATCTCAACTTTTATACCCTCTGCCAGTACGGACTGCACAGTTGTGCGGGCTGGTCTTACTCCATTGAAAAAAGATGAATAGACCGCGTTGTATCGGTCAAATTCACTGATATCGGCCAGGTGAACAGTACATTTTACAATGTCATCCATTGTCTTGCCCATTTGTAGTACTATGGCGCGAATATTTTCAAGCGTAAGCGTAGTCTCCTCCTCTATTGTACCCAACACAAACTTCGACGTGGAAAAATCAACCGGTCCCTGTCCACTTACAAATGCAAAGCCCTCTGTAATCACCGCATCAGAATAAGCTCCTGTTTCAAATCCAGCCTGTCGTTGGGGATGATCTATCTTTTTTTTCATTATATACAATTGATTTAACAGATGTTAAAAGTAAAAATGAAGAGGGGAGTATTCTGTTACTTTTGTTTATATTTATAATACTATTTTTCAGGAAATCCACCGATAAAATCGCACCTTTTTATGAAGGCTATTGAAGTACGCTTTGCTAAAGAAGTTGATAAGTCATTTGTTGTTTTCCGTGAAACGGGCAACTTCTTTCCATGTCCCTGGCACTATCACCCCGAATATGAATTTGTGTTGGTTACAAAAAGCAGCGGCCGTCGAATGGTCGGTGATCATATTGGCTACTTCAATGAAGGAGACCTGGTGTTTATGGGCCCGCACTTACCACATGTATGGGTCAATGATGAAGAATTTATAAATAACAAAGCGGCTTACCAGGCAGATGCTGTCGTCATACATTTTTTAGAAAATTTCCTGGGCGGGCCGCTTCTCAACATACCCGAACTGGACAGCTTTAGAAAATTTTTGGACCTATCGAAACGTGGTATGGTAATAAAAGGAAAGACGCGTGTGAAAGTTGCTGACCTTATGATCAAGATGACAACGATGAACGGATTGCAGCGCTTGTCAGCACTGTTTTCTATCTTTGACATGCTGTCTTCTTCCAATGATTACGACTTACTCGCCAGCCCTGGATTTGAACATCAAAAGGTAAACTCTGTACCCGGACCTTCTGATAAAATAAATGAATTCATCATGCGTAATATTGACCGAAACATTTCCTTGCAGGAGATTGCATCGGTTGCCAATATGGCTACTACTACATTCTGTAATTATTTCAAAAGCCATTACAGGATGACCTTTATCGAATATCTTAACAGTGTCAGAATTGGCCTGGCATGCAAGTTACTGGCAGACAAAAAAAACAATATTGTAGGTGTTGCTTATGAAGTGGGATTTAATAACCTGGGTAATTTCAATCGCCAGTTTAAAAAGATCAAGAATATGACACCGCGGGAATATCGTAAAAAACTGGAAATTGATTTCAATAACGATAAGCTTGAGAACAGTCATGAATATGTGCTCAGCAATTAAGTTTTTTACAGCTTCATCATTGCACTGTATAACCACCATCTATGACAACAGCCTGTCCCGTTATACCTCCCGCCTTTTCACAGGAAAGGTATAATGCATAACCGGTCACTTCTTCGGGATCCAGAAGCCTTTTCTGTGGCACAAGCGGAAAAATCACTTCCTCCAGCACTTTTGATTCTGTGACACCGCGATTTTGCGCCAACTGCGCAAGCTGGTTGCGTACCAGAGAAGTATTTACATACCCGGGGCAAATGGCATTGGCCGTGATATTAAATGGGGCTCCCTCCAGTGCTGTTACTTTTGTAAGTCCGATCACTCCATGCTTGGCACTATTGTAAGCAGATTTTCCAGCAAACCCGATCAGTCCATTGACGGAAGCCATATTTATGATACGGCCAAACTTCTGCCGTTGCATAAATGGCAACACATACCTGGTAGCTATAAATGGTGCAACCAGCATCAGGTCTATTAATTGCCGAAACTTATCGATAGGAAAACTTTCAATTGGAGCAATATACTGGAGGCCCGCATTGTTGATCAATATATCTATACGACCATGCCGTTCCTGTATAGTATTGATCAATGCAGACACCTGCTTTTCCCGGGTTACATCGCATGCAAAGCCATCAACAGAAAATCCTTCCAACGCTAGCAATGAAACAACGTTGTCAATGGCAGCCTGATGCAGGTCCAGGATAACTACTGTATCACCCGCCTCTGCATAACCTCGCGCCATAGCAAGGCCAATATCGCCTGCTCCGCCGGTAATGACGACAATTCTTTTATCCATGAAAGAGAGAATGATTTTATTGATGGACTACCAGAATATTAAAATGAACTTTTTCCCGGTTTGTTTGGCACTGTCAAAGGCCAACTCAGGCATACAACCCACCGTCGATTAAAATATTTTCACCATTGATATACGAACCCGCATCAGAAGCAAGTAAAACAACCAGGCCCTTGATATCATCATTGTTCGCCATCCGTCCCATTGGCACTTTCTTCGAATAATTTTCGACAAACTTTTTATGCTGATGATTGAAGAGGCCACCCGGGCTGATACAGTTAAACCTGATGTTCTTTTGCGCATGTACCTTAGCCATGAAACGCGTGAGCGTAATCAATCCACCATTGTGAAAACAATAATCCGGCGCCAGGTCGCCCATACCTTCTATACCATCGTAGTTCGACAAAATAGGACCGTACATTCCCATCATAGAACTGATATTGATCACACTTCCTCCCCCGGACTGAATGATCAGGCGTGTCATTTCCCGGAGTATCAGCATCATGCCAGTAGCGTTTACCCGCATTGATTCTTCAAATTGCGCTATCGGTGCATTGTAACCCTTCATGGGTCGCGATACAGCGTTGTTTACAAAAATATCCAGCCTGCCGAATTGCGCTATGATCGTGCTTCCCAGGACCAGCACAGCTTCTTCATCAGCCTGGTCTACCTGCATACCGTGTACGTCATGACCCAAGCTTCGAAATGATGCAGCGCTTTTTTCGATCGCTTCCATATTCCGCGATGCAATAATAACAGTAGCGCCGGCTTCAGCCAGTCCTTCGGTAATTGACCTGCCATAATTTCCCGCACCACCTGTGACCAGCGCCACCTTACCGCTGAGGCTTAATAAATCCATTACGTTCATGCGTACTTATTTTAAGTAAATAGTTGTACCGCCTGCATCATGACTGGCCTGAGCAGCCACCAGGCAATTAATTATATTCACCGTCTTTGAAAAAGGTAGTCTTGATTTACCTTCTTCCACACTCCTGGCAAATTCAATGATATTATCGCGGAACATGGAATAGGAGTTTTTGATGTCGGCCATCCGCCAAGCTTCCCGTCCGAAATAACTTACCTGGAAAGTAGGCGTAATATCTTTAAAAAGATGAATGGTAGCCCGAAGACCATTTTCAAAAACAATGTGTACAATGTTTTGATCACTATCACCGATATGCTGCACGGAATGAGCCTGTGGATCATCAAGTGAAGCAATGATGGCTTCGAGCATATGCACACCGTATTTCAACCAGTCTTTTTTACCCACAGCTGTTACCAATTCAAGTGGGCCAAGTTTATCCATTTCCTGTTTTACTATCCTGCATTCATTGGCATACCGCATAGAAGAACACGACATGATCAGTTTGCCTGATCTTTCCTGCTCTGTAAACCAATGCAGATCTTCCTGGTTTGTAGCTAAGGGCTTATCGATAAAGACCGGCAACCCTGCTTCTATAAAAGCCCGGCTCATGGTCACATGGTTCTCGGCATCATCGCGGGCAAGGATCACAGCGTCTACTTCCCCTATCATATCTTCCGCACGTTGCATTACATGCGCAATACCCGAAGATCCTGCAATACTATCCGACATACGGGTATCCTGTGTCCATATATGCGTCACCTCTGCGTTCAATATCCCGAGTGTATCTTCATTGGCTTTTAAATAGGCCGCTACGGCAGGGTAACCTACCTTTTTTATTTCGTTGCCGTCGTACACACCATTAATGATGGATGACCAGGAATAAGGATGCGCATTACCTTCGCTCATGCCAATGATCCCAAACTTCTTCATAAAATATTGTATTATTTAAGCCAGCCATTAACACTCCATGTATGCAAATTCAAAAAATCGGGATCAGGATATTCCATATCTATCAGCGTGGCAGTGGTATTTGTGTCCAAATGCCCGCCCGCAGCTGCCTGCAATGCCTGCGCCAGGTACTCTCGCCGGTCTATGCCTACCAATACAGCAGCTACCTCCTCGAATGATAATGCAAAACGGGTTGCAAGGTTGGGAAGGCTGCTTAACGATTGACCCGGTAAGCTGGTATATTGCCTGATATGGTCCTCCACTCTATTTAAGGGCCCTGATAAATTTACTCCCTTATCGCTCAGTAATCCTTTCAGCAATACAGATCTCACTATAATACCGACACCCTTCGCGGCAGCAGCGGCAAACTGTGTCAACTGCCGTTGGTCGAGCAGGTTGAAGGGCAGTTGTACAGCATCCCAAACGCCAGCTTCAATAGCCAGCCTGGTTTCTGCTGGTGTGTACACAGAGACCCCAGTGGCTCTTATTGTGCCGGAGTTTTTGAGCTGCGTAAAAATATTTGCAACGTCAGCGTTTTCCAGTATTTGCAGATCGGCCTGGTGAAGCATAAAAACGTCGAGATATTCTGTTTTCAATGCTGCAAGACTTTCAGCAAGTGATTGCATGATGATCTTTTTTAACTCATCATATCGCGGGATGGTTCCATCGGGATTAGTAAAGTGTTTACACTTCGAACTTATTATAACTTCGTCACGAATACCGTTAAATGCCTGGCCCATTATAAATTCACTTTCGCCATACAACCTCGCTGTATCAAAGAAATTGATACCTGCATCAAGTGCTTCATGGAGCAATTTAACAGCATCAGTTTGCGAAAGCATATCTTTTTTATTGCTTATTCCAATGCCGTAAGGCATCCCGATCTCTACGCCTCCAAATGCTATTTCAGATACTTCCAGGCCTGTTCTTCCCAGCTGTCTTCGGTTCATAACGATTATTTGGCTTCCAGGTAAGATGATCCCGAACCTGCTGCAATAGACTGGTGAAATGCGTTCAGCAGATCCTGGCAATAATTTTTAACACCCACCACATCGGCGCCCATACTTATAAAATGGTAACCCATCTCTTTCAGTTCAGCCAGGTTGCCCGGCCCGCCAACCGTGGCAGCGAATTTGCCATGCTTACGCGCTGCCGCAGCTACTGCTTTCCTTGTCTCCAGCAATAAGGGATGGTCCCATACCCCCGGTTTTCCTATGCCCTGGCTGTAATCGCCAGGTCCAAAAAAAAGCATATCAAACCCATCCAGAGCGGCAATGGCATCCAGGTCATTCAATGGTTCGGGGTCTTCGATCTGCAATACAACAAAACGCTGCCTGTTTGAAAACTCCATATACGGCAACATATCATACCTGGTATAACCTCCGTCTGCATTGCCACCATCAATAGCCCGACGTCCGAGGGGGTGAAAACGCGTCATATGAATTACATTTTTTGCGTCCTCCAAACTCATGATATGTGGCACCAGGATACCCGTGGCATCAAGCTCCATTGGTTTGATATAATCACTGTAGCCGCCTCTCGACACCCGTACCATCACATCCACATCATGTGCTTTGGCTGCCCATATATGAGATGCAACAACTGACCAGTCCTGCGCCTGGTGCTCACGGTCGATCCAAAGGCAATCGAATCCCGACATTGCAGCAAGTTCACTCACCTGGGGATCATTGAAATTTACTTTCAGACAACTGGAATGTTTGCCGGCACGAAGATTTTTTAAGACCTTACTTTCTCTCATGCAATATTTATTTGAGTAAACATAATGTAAAAGAATTTATGCCAGCCTTGCAAAGCCGGTTGCAGCATGTTTTGAAACTGCCTGGTCTTCTATGCCGCCATTTTTTACGAGTTCTTCAATTTCCGTAAAGACTTTTTCAAGAGCGTACAACAGATTGTCATAGTGCTCCTGCTCATGTACCAGCATTAAATAAAAAATTGAAGATACCAAAAAACCCTGCTCCTGCATTTTTCGTACATACAGCTGGTGCAGCAGTTTGGCATGTGCCTCCGGCTGAAAACTGATTGTAGGTGTAGCTGGTAATCCGCCAATGACAATTTTGCAGGAAGGGAATAATGAAGCAAGGGCTTTTAATCTGTCCTGGAATGCTTTTCCTTTTTCCCAAACAATATTAAATACATCGAGTGCCTGCATCTTCTTTAGTACCGCAAGTGCGGCAGCTGTTCCTATGCCGTCGGTCCAATAGCTGGAAGAAATAAAGCTCGATTCCCCTTTTTGCATGACATCCTCGCGACCGATTATAGCAGCAAACGGAATACCATTGCTCATTGCTTTTGCATACACAACTATATCAGGATCAACGCCAGTTCTGGCAAGCGCTCCCGGGAAACCATAACGCAAACCGCTTGTTATTTCATCTACGATAAATACAGCGCCGGCGGCATGACATCTCTCTTTTACTTTAACGATAAAATTGTCCTTTGGCTCCTGCGCACGCATGGGTTCCATGACGATGGCAGCAAGGTTTCCTTCCAGTTTGTGCAATGCCTCATCGAGCGATGCCAGGTCGTTGTACCGGAATGGCTGAGCTGTTCCTGCCAGTTCTCTTGGTACTCCATGCGGGTCAAGCCCGGGCAACAGATGACCGTCGAGCGCATTTGTTTCACCGATATTTGCGGCCAGGTACCAATCGTGCCAGCCGTGGTAACCGCAAAATGCGATCCCCGATTTCCCTGTAGCAGCTCTAGCTATGCGCACCGCTACCGACATTGCCTCGCCTCCACTACGCGCATATCGAAGCCTGCCAGCCCATGGATGAAGATTCAGTAAAAGCTGTGCCAGCTCAAGCTCCTGTGGATTTACGAGACTGCAATAGGTACCCAGCATCAACCGCCTGTTGACTGCTGCCGTTACTTCCGGATCGGCATAACCCAATAACACGGCGCCAATGCCCCCGGCAAAATCAATATACCTGCGGTTATTGATGTCCCACACCTCACAGCCCGAGCATCTTGAAAAATAGGATGGCCATGTTTCCGGATCATACATTTCTGCGCGCTTGGAAAGTAAACCTGTACCACCGGAAATTTTAATGCGCGCCTGCTGCCACATCTCCTGTGCATTAACATCACTATTTGCAACAGTGGAAGAAAGATGTGGTTTCAATAACCTCAACGCATTGGTTAGAAAAATATCCTGTATATCATCAGATGTCAAACCCATGTCCTCGCAACTTTCGCGAAGGCTTAACAGTGATTCAATACCCACCAGGGTCATCTCGTTGTCGGTAGCCGGTTTATTGCCCTGGTGAATGATCTCAGGATGCAGCCAGTAAAAATATGATCCTGTTGTTACACAGCGACCGCGCATTTCACTCACTGCAAAATCAGATCCCCACAATATCCGCTTTGGTCCGAGGTATTTCAACGCAGCCTTAAAGGATTCGGTCTCACACACTGCGCTTGTATCTACCACTATATTGTCGATGTCCTCAATAAAGCGCATGCCATGACGTGCATTCCGGTAGTTGAAACTGCGTGCAATATGTGCAAGTATAACTTTAGCATTGGGATAACTGCGGCAAAGTCTCTTTAATTCGCGCTGGTTATCGGCATCATCGATGGCTCCGTTTCTTACAATATGCAACATCAGGACGCCTTTCACTTCGTGTAATAATTCCCACATCCATTCAGGTGCATATTCACTTATCGATGCGTTCATAGTATCAGGCCTCTCTGCATAAATATGATATACCTTGATGCCACAGAAGGTGTCATTTCTCAATTCAGCAGCGAGTACTGCACGATCATCTCCGGGCGTCACCACTTTTAATGCCCTGCTCTGTGCGGTGGCATGTTGCCTGGTTTGCATGGCCACCCACTGATTCATTATATCGCGCTGTGCACTGCGATGCGGCATGCCGAAATACAAACCATGAACAATCAGCGCGGGCATATAGTTAACCAAATGATCCTGGTGCTGCCTGCATCCTAATTCTCCGGCCGATTGCAACCAAGGCCAGGCGTCAGCCGAAAAGTGTGAAGGGTTATAAGGATGGGCATGAATATCGAATATTTCTGAAGGTACAAATCCCTGCAGCCGCATCCTGATGATCTCGTGATCGGTACCTGACAATATATTCGTGTATTTCATAGCTATGCTATTTTAATTTAAGTGCCTCTTCCAACCTGGGATTAATTCTGTAAAGCGCGGCTATACATAGCAGCATGATCAATGCTGCTACCTGGAACATTGTTCCCAAATCCACATTCGAATCGCGCAGGATACCCCCAGCATACAGGCCGATGCCACCAACTATACAGGCGCACGCGTTAATAACGCCCATGCCCGAGGACCTGTGCTTTTCATCCACTACCTGGCATAATATAGGCATCAGGTTGGCATCGGCAAAAACGCGGGTGAATGAAAAAAACATAAAGCTGATGATCGTCAGTGGCAGGATTGTACTAAGGCCTGCGATAAAAATAAAGGGAGCAGCCAATAGCAAACCTGTTACCGGAACCATGATCCTTGCCCTGGGATTTTTTCTCGAATACCTGTCAGCCAGGTATCCTCCCAGGATAGCTCCCAGCAAAGCCATGGGGTGAATATAAGCAGTGGCATACAACCCGGCCTGCGTTTGCGACAGGTCGAACTGCTCTTTGTAAAAAGTGGGCAGCCATCCTATGGTCATCCACGATACAATGGCCAGCACGCTATAAAAAACCAATAACAAATTGAAATTCCGGTTGGTGAACAGGGCCTGCATAGTTGAACCGAATGCCAAAGTTTTCTTTTCCGGTGCTACAACGGCCAGTTCCCCCGGTCTGTCGCGTAAAAAAAACAAAAGCACTAAGGAGTGGAAAATCCCAACGGCACCAAATACAGTGAATGCTGCAGTCCAATCATACTGCTCAGCCAGCCACCCACCTGCAAAGCCGAGGCTTTGCCCTATCATGATACCGGCCAGGTGTATGCCTGTAGCAAGAGAACGTGTAGCGCCACGATGATAATCTACGATCAGTGCCAAAGCTGCAGGCAGGTAACATGCTTCACTTATTCCCATTAACACTCGTGTAGCCAGCAGTTGGTTAAAGCTGGTAGCATAACCCGTAGCCCAGGTTACCGCCGACCACACCAAAAGACTTATGATAATGATGTGGCTGCGATTGTACCGGTCGGCCAGGTAACCCATAAAAGGACTCAGCAGACCATAGGTCCATAAAAATACCGACGTCAGCAAGCCAAACTGCGCATCAGTCATAGGTATCTCTGCTACAATGGAACTACGCATGGTGGTAATCATCATGCGATCGAGATAATTAAGGCAGCCCACAATGCAAAGCAAACCCAGTATCAGCCATGCTCGTTTAGGTAATGTGGTGGCGTTGGCAATTGATGACATGGCAATGTTTTAAAAATTCTATCGAATATTTCAAGACCTTTTTTCAAATATAATTTTACTGTCCTTTTAATGGTGCTACGATATCTTAAAATACTGACACTTTTTTGCGAAATCTTTTTTTAGTTACGGGAGCAACAGCATTGACGATAAAGACATACATACTTTTCATCATACATCTATGATATCTGCAGACTATGGGTCAGCAGTATGAATATGCTGAAGTAAACGCGTTGCTGCGTTGTGTCATAACGAATTTGCTACTCCCAAACCATCAGTTTACCACGATCATCGGGATCCAGGCATTCAGCCAGGGTTTTGGCATCGTACTCCAGGCCATATTGCTCCAAAACATCTGTGGGTACGCCCGCCCATGCATTCGGCGTGTTGCCCATATATTGAAGGTCGTCGAGCCCAATCCTGCTTGTAAAAAAACCAGAGGCTGTGAGGTTACGCACGGTATTAAAGAATGCAACACCCGGTGCATTGTCCTGGCTTGCTTTTTCCGGATAGGCAATCATATTCAGCACCGTCACCTGCTGCCCGCTGTCGGCAGTGATAAATGACTGGTTAAATAGTTTAAAAGTTTTCATGTCCAGCCATCGCAGTCCGCCCCGCATGGGGTTCTGCATCGATGGCCGGTCCTTCATGGTGAATTCTATAAAGTCGGGCACACCCGCGTCAGAAGCGCTGCCGGAGCGATCATCGGCCGGTATGATGAGATCGCAAAGAACAGTCAGTGTGGCCAGTTCATGATCGGTAAAGAACTTTTTCGATTGCAGGTTTGCATCATGGGCCATTTCCTCTTCTGTACGTCCATACAGCTCCTGGGAATTTTTGCCGGTATTTTTATCCGGTTCAGTATTGCACGCCTTCAACAATGTACCTGCGCTTAAAGTAGCAAGGGTCATTACTTTGAGCGACTTTCTTCTATCCATCATTTTAGATTTTTGTTTTGAATTATAGTTCCTGCCTTTTTAAACTGTCGATAATATATTCGGATGTTCTAAGCGAGAGCGCAAGAATTGTCCAGGTTGGATTCTTATCAGCCTGCGATACAAATGAGCCACCATCCACCACAAAGAGGTTTTTGCAATCGTGTGCCTGGTTGAATTTGTTCAGTACTGATCTCGCAGGATCATTTCCCATGCGTGTGGTACCAACCTCATGTATTATAGCGCCGGGTTTTGCCAGACCATATTCTTCGTTTTCTCCTGGCCTGGTGCCATTTGCAACACCACCCATTTCCGTTATTATTTCTTCAAATGTGTTGTGCATATGCCTTGCCTGCTTCCTTTCCTGGTCCGTCCACCTGTAATGAAATTGCAATACGGGGATGCCGTACCTGTCAACAGTATTGGGATCGATCCGGCAATAATTACTTTCCAGTGCAATACTTTCGCCCCTGCCTGCAAAAACAACGGTAGCGCCATAAAACCGGCGGTAATCATCCTTCAACAATGCACCGTAACCGCCAGCCGGTTTCATACTGCCGTCTTTGGTAGGATACTTACCGTTTAGTGATTGCATACCAAAACCAAAACCATACATCGGCATATTCATACCACCACCAAGTTCAATATGATAGCCCCGGGCAAAATCAAGCTTTTTGTTATCGATCCACCAGGGTATGTATAGGTGCATACCACCCACGCCGTCTTCATTATATCTTTTACGGTCCATCAGTTTTGGAATGAAAGCACTTCGCGCTGCACCCGTGGAGTCGTGCAGGTATTTCCCCACAACGCCACTTGAATTGGCCAGGCCATCGGGAAATGAAGCAGACCGGGAATTGAGTAATATCCGCGCCGACTCGCAGGCACTTGCTGCGAGGACCACCACCCTTGCATTAACGCGATATTCTTTCAGATCTGTTTTATCGATATATAACACACCTGTGGCCATGCCATCCGGACCCGTTAGCACTTCACGTACCATCGCGTTGGTGTATACATCTACATGACCGGATCTCCGGGCAGGTTTTATTAAAACTGATGACGATGAAAAATCTCCATACACGGAACAACCACGGTTGCATTGATTACAAAAAAAGCAGGCGCCCCGTTCCTTATTTATCGGCCGTGTAAGGATCGACAACCTTGAGGGTATCACAGGTATCTGCAATCTGTCTGCAGCTTTTTTAATCAACAGTTCATGCAGTCGCGGGCGGGGTGGCGGCAGAAAATAACCATCCGGCTCATTGTATATTCCCTCCCTGGTACCAAATACGCCGATCATTTTATCAACCCGGTCATAAAAGGGTTTTACATCATCGTAAGATATAGGCCAGTCGTCACCAAGGCCATCAATACTCCGTCCTTTAAAATCGTTGGGACCAAATCGCAGCGAGATCCTCCCCCAGTGATTGGTCCTGCCACCTATCATGCGCGACCTGTACCATTGAAAGGAGGTATCATTTGTTCTGGTATACGGTTCGCCCTGTATTTCCCATCCACCGTATGAAGCCGTGAACTCGCCTATATCGCGCATTGTATTAGCACCACGTCGTGGCGACTGGTACGGCCATTTTAATTGTGTTTGTTGAGCGGGGTTGGCAGGGTCGTAGTCAGGTCCGGCTTCCAGCAGTGCCACTTTCAGGCCGGCATCTGATAATACTTTGGTAGCCATGCCACCTCCTGCTCCCGATCCCACTATCAGTACGTCGTACTGTCCGCCTCTTTCAATTATTTCAAATCCCATATCCCTGGATGAACTTTTTAAGCAAATATTTTGATTAGAAAAAACCGGGATAAAAATATCCGGAATAAGAAAAGTCAACAACTCATTTCCTTTGCTTTAGTAATACTATTTTTCCGGAGGAATCAGCTAAGTAATCGTTCATTTCGTCTTTTTGCAGTTTCGTTACTCCAGGTATTTTCCCTGCTTCAGAATTCCGGACCATTTTTCATATCCTGCGAGGTTGAGATGGATACCATCCCAGGTAAGCGAAGGATTGAGCTTGCCTGTACCATCCACGAATTCAGGGTGTAGGTCTATTACATTTACGGCATTACTGCCTGCGGCGAGCTTCCTGATGGCGATATTGATATCCAGGATCCTGCTATTGTTATTGTAGATGGATGTTTTTTTATGTAGTATATCGTTGGTAGGAAGAAGTGTTTGAAAAAATATCTTAGTACGGGGCGATCCATTTTTAACCCGGTCTACTATGCGATAGTAATTATTGATAATTACACTGTCCGGGATATTACGTGCAAGGTCGTTGATGCCTATAAGCACGAACAGTTTTGCAGGCCTGCCTTCTATCACCTCATCCAGCCGTTCCAGTACACCAAAAGTAATATCTCCGGGAATGCCCCTGTTCTTTACATGGGGCGATTTAAAAAGAGTATTCCAGTCACCCCAGAACGTGATGCTGTTACCTAAAAAAACAATGTCTTTTTCTGAATGTGGCAACGATCGGAATAATTCTACCCGTGACGAAAAAATATCAGGCCTCGCCGTACTGTCCCACGTCTTATGCTGAGGGGCATGCGTACGAAACCATGCTATTGCCCGGCCCACTGCGCCAGCCGGTGTGGTATGGCCCCGTGGCTCAGGAAGTATGTTCAGCTCAATGCTTCCCGGTGCGTTGTATTGTAAAATAGTTTTACTCAGCGAGCCGGCAAACCTTATCACTTCACCAGTATTCACCCTTGTATCCCTGTCTCCAATCGCAATCCATACGCTTTTGCGGGCCAGTGCCTGCAGGTGTTTGTCGAGTAATATAAATCCGGGCAGATCACCCGATGTGATCCCGTTAAATTCCTTCAATGCCAATAAATCCGTAACAGGGGCAAAAGCCGCTACCGCTTTTACCCGCTTTTCGAAAGCAGCAAACTGCAACGCCAGGTATCCGCCCCGTGATGTACCAGCAACAAATATCCTGCTGGTATCTGTATAATTATTCTGTATTAGGTATGCGAGCACATCCTGCATTCTTGCATTGCTGGCAGCAACAAAGTCTTCCTTTCGCCGTACTGCACTGGCCCATGACGCCAGACCTGTTTCATTTGCCGAAGTTTTTAATTTCCCATGACCAGGCAGGTCAAGTGATACACAAAGCCATCCATTTTGTGTGGCAAGCGCGGTACCACATTGCTTGAAATAATCATCGCCCAGGGCCTCATCGATGGTGCCTGACAATATAAATAAAGTAGGTGCAGGTTCAGTTTCACCATTTCCGCCCCACAGTCCAAACTCAACACCATCGGCTGTATTAAAATATCGCGTTACATATTTAGATGTAGTGACATCCTGTGCGCAGAGATCTCCAGAAAATATTGAAAGCTGAAGGAAAAGGAAAGAATAGCAAATATATTTTATTGCAGCCCGGCACATATTAATCGCTTTCCCATATCGAATCCGTTTCGGCAAGCATGATCAGGGACACCGGCTTTCCATGTGTGACCTTCCTGTTGTGCACATAATTACATGCTGTATAAAACACCGACCATTTGTTGTCGTGATAGACCAGGTGACTGGCCGGGTAGATACTAAGTGAATCAGGTTCACCAGGCCAGCCCCGTGGCAACCAGGGGCGGTTGCGATAAGGTCTCTCCCAGTGTATCCCATCTTTTGAAAAACACCATTCCACATCCATGGTCTGGTCCTTTACCCGGTAGTGACCCAGCATGCCTATCCTTCCCCTTGGTGTATGCGTTACATTCAGATAATAGAATTGCTGATCGATCGGATCCAGATCAAAATCGGGTGCTACCACCGTTTTCCGTCCATACCATTTTAGTCCGTCCTTACTGATCAACCGGTCCATTACACGAACATACCCGGCCAGGTTGTCATTGGCTGCCCAGCGCGGATCACCTTTCTCCAACGACTGCAGGGAGATCACGTACATTTCAAAATAGCCATCGTCAAGCTGATAAACTGTGGTGCCATCATTGCATATCAGTTCTACAGGGGCCACTGGCTCGTGACCGGGTCGCGGGTTCTTCTTCCGCTCCTGATCCGATTTTGCCTGCAATTTTAATCCAGAAGCTGTGGTGCCAACAAATTCTACAGCACGGTCGTGAAAATGGTACAGGCAGGCCGTGTGTGGATCGATTACCTTGTAATGAAAGCCATTGTCGCTCTCAGCAGCCAGGTAACGCACTATACCCGGACCGTGTGCCCAGAAATATAAGCGATGCCGATTATTCTTCAACTTTATATGCACGGGTTGCACGGGGTACCATCCGGCAGGAAGATTTCCGATAGAGAACCTGGCGCTTGTGTCAGGCTCGCCTTCCGTGAGCACTGCAAAATGTGAGATCATCTTTTCACCGGGAACTCCTTCGGCCATGGCAATATTCGGCCGGTCGGGACTGGGTGGGTTGGCACAGTACCATACCCGCCATTTCCCATCGCCCAGGGGCTCCGCGGGTGAATTGAAGTTTTGTACAAACTGGTGTCCCAGTTCATATGAAGGCTCTATCACCTTCCCCTTTTTTATCCAGCTTTGCGGACTGCAAGGCTTTGGTATCTTCTTTTTCCTGTCGATTTTAAACTCATCAGGTTCGGTAGACGCCATTACCGGTACAGGCAAAAGGCCCATGCCCGCTGCTACCATTGCCTGCTTTATAAAATTCCTTCTTTTGGAATCGCCGCTCGCTTTCATATGTTCGACCCGGTTTAGGCTGTTGATAAATTCGGGATTAAAACTACTCTTTCTTAAAAGAATTCAACACTTCCCGAGGTGGTTTCCACCCGTGGGTCCGCTTTGTTGGTGTTTCATATTCACAGGTAAGTATGGCGATATCCATGGTTGATGCTTTGACAGGTGATACATTCACCTGTACCTGCAGGTAGCCGTCTCCTACCCAGGACTCATAGCCGTCTGCACCACGTGTTACGGGATGCCCGTTTAAATGCAGTGTTTTGATCCTCGCATTAGCATAGGGAATACGAAAACGAAGTCCCATTCCGTTTTTCACATATCCTGAGTCAATTGATTTTCTTGTAGATTTTTCAAATGCAAGTTTTATCTCGGGTCCTTTTTTTATATAATCGTCTATTGCCTTTGCATTGATCGATTTATCAGTTTTTAAATTGCTTACAAATTTTTCCAGGTCACCGTCTAGCAGCGCCGCACCCTTTGGCGTGATGCCCAACACAAAACTTTCCCTTCCTTCCGTTTCAGGATAGATAATGCCGTGTGAAAAGGCCGCTTGCTTTTGCCAGATATCTATACGGCTATCTCGTCGCTGACTGGCAGTTTTGCCCCAGGATGTAACATATTTTCCTATAAATGCATGTACCTTATCAACCGGGTAGCCTGCTGTTTTTTCACCAGGCCATATGTTGTTCCCAATTCGCATCATTCCTTTGGCCCTGGCTACACCGCTGGCTTCCCAGGCTATCTCCAGGCATGATACGAGTGTATGATATTTCAGGTAGCCATACTGGGCCGAATAAAACTGGGGGCGTCCACGCCAGAATTGTCCTTCCATCGGAGAGGCGCCAGGAATCCATTGCATCTGTTGTGCATCTGCTTCACCACGATCGCTGGGGAAGCCCGCTTCCTTTCCTGCCGCTACCATCTTTTCCATTACCCGCCAGTCCGATGGCCTCAGAGACGAATTGGAATAGGCAAGCCCGGTCGATTCAAACATGATCTGGCCACGATAGCTCAGGTGCTTATTGGCTACCACCTGTGAATCAGTATACTCCTGCAGGCCTGTACCGTGCATATCCAGGTTTACATCAGGCCGGTATTTATCCACCACATTTAAAAAGGCTACCAGTTCCGGTGCCTGGTCTGCCTTTTTGTAAGTAAGTGTTTGAAAATCCCAATTGGAAGCTCCGCCACCAGTGTAGGGATCTACTTTGTTTGAATTGTTAAACCTGTCGGTGATAAAATAGCTGTATGGATTGATAATAGGAATGATCAGCACTAATTGTTTCTTTCGCGTTTCTACCGCCTCCCTGTCATCACTTAGAATCCATTCAGCAAAAGCAAGCGTAGAAGTTGTGCCCGACCTTTCGGGTCCGCCATGCAGTGCAGTAACGAGTGCCACCTGTTTATTATCCATTGGTACTTTTGGATCTGTAACCTTCAACATGTAAATACTCTCGCCTTCAACAGATTTCCCGATCTCCTCAACCGTTAACCGGTCCCTGAATTTCTTTTCCCAAAACTCCATTGTCAACTTATACTCCACTGCCGTTAGCCTGTGCAGGGGTTCCTGCTTCCATATTTGCGAAAATGAACCTGTATAACACCCGAGCAGTACCAATGAAAACAAAACCTTTACCATGCGATGAATAATTTAAATAAATCGAAACGAAAATATTGCGGGCTATTTTATATTTTAAGTGGCCTTTAATCCTATCAATCCTTCTACACTTATGAATGGCATTGTTGCTGTTATCACCCAACTCAATAGCCGGGATTTTGAGTCACCTTTGGCTCAAGGCTTAGTGTTGAAACCGATATCGGGAACAACAGTAAGTGTGTTTCATTGCTTCTTCCCTGCAATGATGGCACAATCTCAAACGCCTTGTCAAACCTTATAAGGTCCCACCATCTTTTGCCCTCAAAAGCAAGCTCGAGCAGGCGTTCCTTTAATATTGCCTCATCATTTTGCGCGGGTGATCCGCTAACAAATACATGGCTGCCAAAATTCGGTCCATACGCGCGCTGCCTGACCTGGTTGATCTCTGCCGAGGGATCCTGGCCTAAACCATTCTTTGCTTCAGCCTTCATCAGCAATACATCAGCATACCTGTATATGATCATATCACTCACATATTCTCTCACGCCTCCGGCAGTCACGATCCCTGTGCCTTTTAATACGGCTGCTGTAAAATAGGTAGAATCCGCACCCTGGTGGGAATATATTTCATAAAATGAACCGTCCCTTCTTGAATCATCTTTGGTAAACTGGTTGCGAACCAAAGCTGAAGGGCTCCATACACTGTGCCCCGAACCTGTTGGCCCGATAAAGTCAATGGTTTGTTGGGTTACACCGCTTGGCATAAGACCGGCAAACATATACATATCGCGGAAATAACTAAATGCCGAAGCCTCCAGTTCCTGGAACCTGATGACCATGATGGTTTCCTTATTCCCTTTATTGGTGTACCTGAATATATCTGAAAAATTTGGCAGCAACGCTAAATCGGCTGTGGCCACTTCATTACATGCATTCAAAGCAGTGGTAAAATCCGCCTGGCCACCATTCAGTCTCTTGGCGGTCCACAAATACACATCAGCCTTTAATGCGTTTGCTGCTGCTTTCGACCACATAAACCTGCCCGCGGGAATATCATTGTTGGGGAAAAGTGTCAAAGCCTGCTCGATATCGGATTTGATAAGTTCAAACACTTCTTCTTTCGGGGATTTTGCAACGTTGGTTGTTTCAGGATCATATCCTTCCGTGGGAGCAGTCCTGATCGGCACATCGCCCCAGGTTTTCGTCATAATGAAATAAACAAAAGCCCGCATTGAATAGGCCTGAGCCAATATGTTCTTTTTGGTATCTTCTGAATTAAAGGGAATATCGGGAACATATTTCAGTAACAGGTTGGCTGAATTAACGATCAGGTAAAGTCCTTTCCAATCTACCCCGGCAGAGTAATTACCCACCGCAGCCAGGTTGTTCGGGTCAAGTGTATTCTGATAAAACAGGTCATAACCGCCTGTACCGGCAATACCAAACGTCATCACTTCGCTGCGCGCTTCGCCATACTGGTAAATCATTTTATTCATCTGACGGAAATTAAAATACATCCCGTTCAGTATACCCTGTACGTCATTTTCAGTTTTCCAGAATGAAGAACTGGTGATTACACTCTTAGGCTCTACGTCCAGTTCTTTTGAACATGACAGCAGCAGGCATTGTGTAATTAAAAAAACCGATAACAACCTTATATATATTCTATTCATGATTTGCAGGTTTTATTATAATGAAATGTTGACACCTAAAATGATATTGCGTGGTACCGGGTAGCGCCCAAACTCCTGTCCCCCATCTTCGGGATTTAGGCCAGTATACTTTGTAAAATAGTGGAGGTTGTTGCCGGTAGCATTTATCCTTACATTGCTTAGATTTAACTTTCTCAACAGGCTGGCAGGCAGGCTATAACTAAGCGTCACCTCTCTCAGCGCCAGGAAATCGCCAGCTTCATAATATTCAGAGTTACCTCTGCGTATATGCAGTTCAGAAGCATCCTGCCAATAGTAACGTGGCACATTTGTTATATCACCCTGTTTTTTCCAGGATTTATCAGCGTACGCTTTTGTCATCACGTTATCACCGTCAAGATTGGCATCATAAAAAGCACGTCCATAGTTGTAAATCGTATGGCCTGTCATATAATCAAGGCGAACAGCAAGTGCAAAACCTTTATAATTAAGATAGTTGGAAATACCGCCGGTCCAAACAGGGTAGATATTTCCAACATACACCATGTCTCTCGTATCAATGATACCATTGTTGTCCGTATCCTGCCATATTACGTCGCCACCCCGCTTAGTCTTATCAGCAGTAGGCGATACCAGGTCGGTAGGTGCATTGGCAGCGTCAGCATCAGTAGCGTATACGCCAAGTTGCTTATACATATAGTAATCACCAATCCTTCCTCCCTCCTGCAGTCCACCCATCCACGCATAATCCTTTGATTTGGGATCCCACACATAGCTTCCCCCTACCCGATTGTTTTTGATCCCGTTTTCAGGCAGCTCCAGTATCTTGCTTTTTACTTTCGCAGCATTTAAGGAAATCGTCCATTGTAATTGCGAAGACGGCGCAAACACCTGCAGGCTCAGTTCTACTTCCACGCCTTTATTTTCAAGGCTGCCGTAGTTGGTAAGAATGCCTGTAAAACCTGTGGACGACGGCAGGCTCAATGTAGTGATCAGGTTGTCGGTTACACGCCTGTACACATCAAACAATACGTTGACCCTGTTATTTAGCAAGCCGATATCCGCACCGAAGTTGAGTGTTTTTGATTGCTCCCATTTCAGATCCGGATTAGGAATGCCGGTGTTTTGAATTACAGGAGCACCTGCATATTGTCCACCTACCGCGTAGGTACCCTGCGCTGTGAAGTCGCCCAGCCCGCTGATATTTCCATTCACGCCATAGCTGGCTCTGAGCTTGAGGTTGGAGAAAACTTCTGGTACTGCCTCCCAAAAGTTTTCTTTATGAACATTCCAACCTGCGGAGATGCCTGGGAAGAAACCCCATTTATGATTTTTTCCGAGATTTGACGCACCATCGTACCTGACGTTGAGCGATAGGAGATATTTTTTCCGGAAATCATAGTTCAATCTTGAAAAATAACCCAGTATCACCTGGTCACTGAGTGTACTGCTCATTGCTACGAATTGCCCGACCGCGTTGAGTGTAGGTATCAGGTCGGTTGATGCACCCTGGCCGCTGGCAGAAAAGCTGTAGGCGTTTCTTTTATAATAAGAAATACCTGCTTTTGCATCCAGGGCGTGATCACTTGAAATTGTCTTTGTATAAGAAAAAATGGCATCGGCCTGGGTCTGTATATTCCTTGAATCCGATGCTGATGCAGCACGGGTTGCAACGATTCTTCCCGATCCATTGCCATAGCTGGGCTGGAATGAGCGGGAATATCCCATTGTACTATTAATCGATACTAACGGATCGAAAGATAGTCCGGGCAGGATGTCCCATTTAGCTCCGGCAGACAACGTTAAATTATAGGTACGGTTTTCAGCATCACGATTTTTCATGTGGTAATCAGGATTGCCCTGGTTGATCCTGCCGGGTGCCAGCGTGCCATCCTCGAAAGCATATTTTGCGGTTGGCCTTGTAGCTGCTCCCCAGAAAGTATAGCTGTCGGATATAAGCCGGTTGTCGACCGACTGTGCAAATAATGCCCGGGCAAAGAAACTAAGCCTTTCACTCGCTTTAATATTACCGTTCAGATTTGCTGTAAGCATTTTGAACCATGTAGTCTTTGCTGTTCCCTCACTGGTGAGATAGCCGACGCCTGCATTGAAAGTAGCCTTTTCGGTACCACCGGATACTGAAATATGGTTATTATGCGAGATCCCAGTCTGCATAGCCAGTTTCTGAAAATCTGTTTCCTTATATATGATTGTTTTGGAAGGATCAGTAGGGTCGGGCATGCTGCTCCATCCCTCATTCAGCTTGTGCCTGTTTTGATCCGTCAGATACATTGTGGTGTAGTCGGTGTTCACGGTAAAGTCGTTGCCGGTACCATAACCAAGTGGCTGATTCAACCTGCCCAGATAAGTAGGCAATTTCTGCGCTACAGCCACCGTGCCCAGCCTGCCAAGTGTGATGTATTGTTCTGCAGAGGCGAGTTCAAATAACCTTGTCACGTCCGATACCGTCATATCGTATGAATAGTCTACTCTTACTTTTCCTGGTTTGCCCGATTTAGTAGTGATCAATACCACACCATTTGAACCACGTGCACCGTATATGGCAGTAGCAGCCGCATCTTTCAGTACCTGGATGGATTCCACATCATCCGATGCAATGTTGTTGATCGTTCTGATAACGCCGTCTACTATAATTAAAGGCGCGGCACCATTGGGATTATTAATTGATGTACCTCCGCGTACAATGATGCGGGGCGCAGCGCCGGGCTGTCCCGAAGTGGTTTGCACTTTTACGCCCGCCATAGTACCCTGCATTGCTGTTGCCACGTTGGGATATGGAATATTCTCCAGCACTTTTTTATCGAGCTTGGTAATAGACGTGGTAACGGTCTCCCTCGACTGACGGCCGTAGCCAACTACTACCACTCCTTTTAATGTTTCCACTTCTTCTTCCAGCACCAGGCTTAACTCCGTTTCGCCATCTAATGACTGTTCCTGGGAGGTGTACCCGACCAGTGTAAATACAAGTGTGCCGTTAAGGTCTGGAACATTCAGGCTGAATTTTCCATCACCTCCGGAAACTGTTCCTGTAGTCGTTCCCTTGAGCGTAACGCTGACAGAAGACAGGGGATCTCCATTTGAATTTCTTACTGTACCGGAAATTTGGTTTTGAGCATAAGCGATTGTCCCCGAAAAAAGAAACACCAGCAAAAAAAGGTGTCTTCTCTTATACAAGGCACTCTGCAAACGTTTCGTAAGCATTAGTTTCTTGGTTTTAACCGTACAATTAAACTCCATGATGCAATTTTTTTAGTCTGGTAATTTGAAGGCGGAATAGTTACAAAATCAAAAACTATTATCTACAACTTATAATAAACTAAGTTAGAATTAACACTTACCCTACACTCCTATTTTTTTATGTAATTCTAATACGATCTTTCAAACCCGAACCCTGATTGGGACTATAATTACTTTTAATATGGCGTATTGCACATCCATTCATTTATTATCAGTAAGTATTGACGAGTTTCAATAGTTCGAAACTTTGATCATAGCACCAATCTCCCAGCTTCATTTTAAAAAACCAGCAGACTTTTATCTGCTTTTGTCAATTAATTGTCATTCTTTCACGACTCTGTTACTACCTGTCGCAAACAGCACAACCAGGTCCAATACAAGCTAGAGAATTTTTTGCGCCCTTACATACAGGACAGTACATGACAGGGGATATCTTTTTTAGAATAATAATAGGGGCGTAACGATTAGCCTGCTTATACTAACCGCCCGCCCCTTTGCTAAACAAACGACTACTTTTTTTGATCCTGGTATGTCAGCCAGATCATATCATCAAAAATCGGGGCAGCGAGATGCAATAACTCCCACTTTATTATAAAAGAATGATATAATTTTTCATCATACGCCAGGAAAGATCATTTGGCCGGGCCGATCGCAAAGTTATCGAAAGCTACCAGCCAGTTATGCAACGGATACCGCTGACCGTAACGCCGGCCGTATGTTGTATCCTTAAAATAAAAAGTTGAGCGCTCTTCATCAGCATCGCGGATATTACCGTATGAATACCTGCGTGAGGTGTAACATGTTTGCCCGGGTTGAAAACTTATATTATTTCGCAGGTCCTTTAATTCACCCCGGAATACAGTATTGCCTTCATCATTTATAAACACATCCCGGATGATCAGGTTGGTAAATGCTTCCTGGTCTTCGACTGCGTTGCTGAGATAGAAAACACCTTCGTCAACCAGTGTGGCAACCGATGACAACAGGTCGCCATGCACTACAATATCAATCGCATCATGACCATCTTTATTTTTAACACCGGTAACCACCGACTGAATGGTACCCGGAAGATCAGCCACTTTGGATTGCAGCCCGTAATTGATATACAGGGATTGCGCGGGCAACGGTGATGCCATGGAAAATTTGAGCATATCGCTACCTGCCAATTGTACTTTTTGTATTGCATACTTTTTATTGGCACCATCGTATATAGTAAATCCCAGGCCCATATCCTGCCTGGGCAAAAACACAGTATCGATGACAAGCGGTGGCTCAGGAACAATAAAATGCACATACACTGAATTGTCCTTTTTATCTATCCAGGCTTCCAACGGCTGGAGTGGCTTCCAGTCTTTGCCCTCTATTATCACTTTACGCATGACTTTGCCAAATTGCTCACCCAACCATCTTTCGCCATCAGCGGTTAAATGTATCCCGTCACCATGTAAATGTTTTCCTTTTATATAGTAAGAACCATTTTCCGCATTGGGAAGCATATAAGTGGGCGCTACCAAAAAAACATCCTTCACTTCATTGCTGGCTTGCAACTGCGCCATGCCCGCAAGATGACCTGCTGTCTGGTAAGTAAAGAAAGGTATTTCGTTACGCTGCCCGGTAATTTCACTGATGTCCGACTGGTAGTCATTCTTCAGTTCAACCAAGTCGCTTTTATATTGCTGTATCAGTTCCACATCGCTTAGTGCAGGATCCCAGCGATTCAATCGCCCGCCGGCACTGGCTTCACCCTGCATCCAGGTGATACCAAAAACGGAGTAATCCATGCCGAGTGAATCAGCGGTCTTTTTTGCACGTCTTACATCGTCAATCGATGTTTTATAATAGCCACCACCTGATCTCCTGGTTCCTGCACGTTCATCTTTTGCATCATCGTGCCTTTTATTCAGCTCCCGCAGGTATCTTCCACCCTGCCCCGCATAGCTGAACAAAAAACGGTATTGCTTACGATGCATGCTGTTGATAGTTTCTGATAAGTGATCGCACATACCATTTGCAATAGTTTCGCCTTCGCCACCACGTTGTACCGCATTTAATGGTACAAACAAAAAATTACCCGCGTCTCTCAGTTCCGGTTGCGAGGGAAATATATTGCCCGTCCAGGTATGCGTTCCCATAGCAAAACGAAGATTGCCAAAACCTGTAGCTATGTCGGTAACAATGGGAAGAGACTGATCACCTGCCCCGAGGGATTGCCCCATATGTATTATGTGATGTATTGGATGGTTTGCCTGCCGCCGAACTGTTTTCTGTTGGGCGGAGCAACCAAATAAAATAATAGTTGCCAGCGTACAGATCAAAATGGCGTTGATACCTGCCCGGATATTTTTTTGCATTTTCATGATGGGGTGAACTGATAGCTGTTTACTTTTTTAAATACACAACCCTGCCCGAGGCCGCCGATTGACGGGCAGCTTCAAGTATGCGAACCACGGTTACATTATTTTCCAGTGAATACGTACCGTAGACCGGCACTTCAAGTTTGCCGCGGATCACATCGGCAAAATAAGAAAATGGATTGCCATACACATTTACATCTTCACGGGCAATCTGTAGTACCAGGCTTTTCTTAGTATCATTGTTCCTCACCTCGAGCGAAGTATCATTACTGGCGATAATATAACCCCTGTCACCATATATCCACATATCTTTCCGGTTGAAGGGCCAGTTCCATGATGCCTGTATTATACATTGTGCAGTTGCATAACTTACGATGATAGTGGCTTCGTCATCCACATTGGGGTATATATCCGGCTTAAATTGCCGAGTAATGGCTGATACCGAAGCTGGTATTTCGCCTTTCGACAGGTAGGTCATCATATTTGCACCATAGCAGCCAAAATCAGTAATGGCTCCACCCCCGTTCTTCACAGGGTCGGTAAGCCAGCTGAAAAAGTATTTATGCTGTTCTGTGTTCCTGGCGCCGGAATGGCCGGTATGAAAAATCACTTTTTTCATTGCTCCTATAAAATTGCTGTCTGTTACCAGTTCAAACGATTTAGTGGTAGTTGGATACCACGATGTTTCATAGTTGGTGAGCAAATGAATTTTATATTTTTTTGCCAGTGTTTGCATTTCCAGTGCATCTTTTACTGTGGTGGCCAATGGTTTTTCCACCATTACGTGTATGCCTCTTGGCGCGCAGGCCTTCACAACATCGAGGTGCTCACTGGTAGGATTAAATGCCAGTGCCGCCTGCGGCTTTAACTGGTCGAGCATGGCTTCCATATCTGTATAAAAAAGCGTCTTGTCAAGCCCGAACCTTTTGCGGTAAACCTCCGCCAGCTCAGTGTTGCGTTCATATATTCCCAGCACCTCTATATCAGCTGTAGCCTTCAATCCATATATCCATGATGCGTGGCCATGGGATATACCTGCAACTACTACACGCAGCGGTACGTCCGCCTGCTTGTGCACCTGCGCCCATGCGGGCAACACACTCATACAATTTAGTATAATAAACCCGATCGTCCCTGCCACAGCATGTACACCTTTCATTTTCGTGATTTAATAAAATAATGACCTGTGTATTTTCACAACTACTTTCTTTACACGCGTTGCATCACCGCAGGCCTGTATCCGTGTCAGGTGTCCTTCACCGGGAAAGAACAGTGCAAACTTACCTGCGCAAAGCCGGAAACCTGTAGCTATGTCCTTTTTGAAATCATACAGGAGGTCATCGCTTTGGGGTGTATAATCCTTTACCAGGTCCAGTTCCTGCACAGGAGAATAATATACCTGCTCCACACCCGACCACACAGCGTGTATATCCAGGTAGTCGCGGTGCATTTCTATTTTACCTTCTACTTCTGGCAGAGTATTGTATCCCTGTACGAATGCAAAGACATGATCACCGTCAATAGTGTATTTTTTTTCCTCCATGTCAGTACCTGCGGTATGGATAAAGTCGAAGGCTTTTTGCCATACCTGTATATTTCCTTTTGCGTAGTGCTTCCAGTTTTGGGTAAAATCCAGTATCATAAATATTTTTTTCTTAGCCTTTTAATTGTGTTGTCGTTAATTCGTTGAGTAACTCATCACCTGTCATATACCGCTTTACATTTTGGTAAAAGATATCCCAGGTTCGCTCCAGGAACCTGTTGCTGGCACTTGACCCGGATATATGGGGTGTAATGATTACATTAGGCATTGACCACAATGGATGTTCTGGTGGTAACGGGTAATGAAAGTGTGTATCCAGGGCTGCGCCGGCGATCCATTTTTCCTGTAATGCTTTGATCAATGCCTTTTCATCAATGAGCGGCCCCCGCGCCGGATTCAATACAAAAGCATGTGGCGATAACATGCGGAGTTCAGCCTCACCCACTATACCCACCGTATCTTTTATCTGGGGAATGGCCATCACCAGGAAGTCAATCCCATTCAGGAACTCTTCTATCTCATCCATGGTATAAAACCTGTCGGGCAGTTTGGCTGATATATCACCGGTGCCTGCTACATTATATACATTCAGTCTTGATTTGGGCTGGCTTCTTCCCAGCACATGTACATTCATACCCATCGTTTTTGCCAGCCGTGCTGTTTCGCGGCCTATGCCGCCATATCCCCAGAGCCCTACCACCGATCGCCTTATCTCCTGCTGGAAGCGCGGCGAACGATCCCATATTTTAGCGTCCTGGTTATGCAACATACCTTTCATGTCGCGGGCCAGGTTGATCATCATAGCTATATTCCATTCCGCTATGGGCACATCAAAAACACCAAGTGCATTACATGCTCTTATGCCACGCTCATCAAATGACTGACCTGCCAGCTGGGTAAAACCCGCCGAGGAAATCTGGATCAGTTTCAACCGTTCCATTTCAATATGATTCTCCGGTGGAAACGTACAGAACAACAATTCGCAATCTATTACCAGGTCAGTGGGCAGGTTACGTTTTCGTTCTTCCACTTTGTCGACAAAGGATAATTGTATGCCTGCAATATTTTGAAGCCGCCGGAGTGCAGGCTCATAGTTTGGCATATCTATTAATATCTTCATGTGGCTATCTAAGTCGTTAATATTTTACCAGGCACACTATTAAACTCGCCGGTGCCGGGAATAAAAGGAAATTTTGCAATGGTTTCATCGGTCAGCCTGATGCCAAGCCCCGGCATCTGCGGAGGCAGGTAGCAGCCATCTTTTATCTGTGGTTTATCAGCAATAATTTCGCTGTGCAGCGGTCCGTACGCAGGTGCTACTTCCAGCATGCAAGTATTGGCACAGGCGAACCCGGCATGCACATTTTGCATAAGCGAACCGCCGGCGCCCCAGGCATGCGTGGCTATCGATCTGCCGGTACGTGCCAGCATCAGGGCCACCTGCATGAACGCGTTGAGCCCGCTGGTAAATGATGCATCGGGCTGACCTATATGGATGCTTTTATGATCAA
>JAEZRB010000249.1 GCA_023412975.1 Bacteroidota bacterium
CGCTAGTTTCGATTCGTTAAAATACTCTTAATGATAGCCGGGTTCCTGTTTGCAGTAACCCGGTTTTTTTTGTTAAGCAACTTATTATAATTTGGTGCGTCTTTACTAAAATAGATCCTGGCATGAAAAAAACCTTTTCGATCATAACCGTTGTTTTAGCGCTCGTATTTGCAAATACAAATGCTGACGCACAGAAAAAGCTGACGGAAGCCACGATTTCTTATGATATCGTGATCAACACAAACAATACAACGCCACAGGTAGCGGACCTGCTTGATGGCGCGGTTAGTGTGATCTATTTAAAAGGCACTTCGAGCCGCTCAGAAATGATCAGCTCGCTGGGTACCCAGTCGACTATCATTGATGGTAAGACCGGTAATGTTACAATACTAAAAGACTACGGTGAGCAGAAATACATGATCAAAATGACACCGGCCGAGTGGAAGGCTTCTAATAAGAAATATGAAGGCAGCACTTTTACCTATGAAGAGGAATATAAAGCGATCGCAGGCTACAATTGCCAGAAAGCAATAGGAAAACTGGCTGATGGCAGCACATTCACCGTATATTTTACTAAAGACCTGGTACCCGTTAATAAAGATTTTCAGTACCTCAACAAAAACCTCCCCGGCCTGGCTATGCAGTACGAAGCCGTGATGGGTAATCAGAAAGTCACCTATACCGTATCAAGCATCAACTTCAACCTGGTGCCAGCAGCAAAATTTGACCTTCCCAAGACGGGTTACAGGGTCATGAATTACGAGGAAACAAAAGGTGGGAATTAATTAGCGGGTGGCCGCGTTTGGATTGAAAGTAAGTTTGCCGTTCAACACGACTTTCTTCTTTAGTGGAACGGTATAAGTGGTATGGCCTCTTTGATAGCTAACCATCGTATTTACGTTCAGGAATTTGCTTTGCTGGGTGTTGATCACCTGGTTACCCCGAAACTCGTAACCCGAACGCAGTGAAAAACTTCCATTGTAAGTTGTTTTCTTACTGGAAAGCAATGACTTAGTTGTTCCTTTACGGCCTTTTCCCGGAGTACCCAACATAGCGAAGGTGCCTACTGTAGAGGAAGCCAGCAGGGCCAGGATGAGCATTCTCCTGATAGAACGTTTCGATATGGGGTATTTCTTTTTCAAAGCTGGAACAAATTTAACACAAATTGAAGGATAATGTCAAACCGCTCGTCACTAATTTTAATACATCTTTAACGCCAGAAATCGGGAAATGTTACAAATACGGGAAAAAATCCTGCGATTTTCTGCACATATGGGGAAACAAAATGCAAGGTCGATACGTTTTATTAACATAACTTGTTGATAGTAATGGCCAATGAGCTTTTAGATCAGAGACAGTAAAAGCGGCGCTTTATTAACATAAACCGCGAAAAATTAATGAGAGAGAATCCCTACCAGGAAGATCGGGAGCAGATGCGGGAATTGTTGCGGCAATATGAGAATCTCAGGACCGGTCGCAGTCACTCCTTTATCGACGAGGAAGCCTTTGAAAAGATCATCAACTATTTTGAAGAAAAAGAGGAGTTGTCAAAAGCCCTCGAGGCAGCCGATACCGCCATCGAGCAGTATCCTTTTTCCTCCACTTTATTAATCCGGAAAGCGGATTTGTTGCTGGACCTCCGCCGGTATCGTGCGGCGCTGGAAGTCCTTGACCAGGCCTCCCTGTTTGGCGACAATGATATCAATCTCTATATCCTGCGCACCGATGCTTACCTGGCTCTCGACGAGCAGGAGAATGCGGTCGGACTTCTGGAAGAAGCCCTGACAAAGTTTGATGGAGAAGAAAGGATCGACCTGTTGTTTGAACTGGCAGACGTGTATGATGATTACGAGGAATTTGAAAAAGTATTCGATTGCCTCAAAATGATTCTGGAACAGGAGCCCAACAATGAGGAAGCACTGTACAAAATTTGTTTCTGGACCGACTTTACCGGTCGAAACGAAGAAAGTATCCGTCTGCACCAACAGATCATTGATGAATATCCCTACAATGAACTCGCCTGGTTTAATCTCGCGGCAGCATACCAGGGCCTGAAGTTGTATGAGAAGGCAATTGATGCTTATAAATACGCGATCGCAATAGAAGAGAAATTTGATTACGCTTATCGCAACATGGGCGATGCCTATATACGTCTGCGGAAATATAAGCAGGCTATAGAGGCCCTTGAGAAGGTAACTGAATTATCCAAGCCAGAGGTAGTGATCTATGAGGCGATCGGGCATTGTTACGACCGTCTGAAAAACTTTGCCGACGCAAGATTCTATTATCGTAAAGCCTCGCATCTTAACCAGGAAGACAGCAAATTATTTTATAAGATAGCCTGTACCTACTACAATGAAGGGCAATGGGAGAGCTGTATCAAACAACTTGAACACGCGATCAGGCTGCATCGCCCGCAACCGGAGTACAACCTGCTGATGGGTGAATGTAAAATGGAACTTGGGCTGTATAAAGAAGCCGTGCAGTGTTTCTCCAATGCTGTGCGGTCAAGACCACGGAATGTCGCGGGCTGGGAAGCGCTGATACGTTGCCTTTACAGGGCCGGGTTTATGGAAGAAGCGCTTGAGCAGGCTGATGCAGCATTGCAGGTCACCAACGATAAGCCTATTTTTCTTTTCTATAAAGCATCAATACTCCTGGCCATGCGCAAGACCAGGGAGGGCATATTGCAACTCGAAACGGCTATGAGCCGGGCACCGAGGCTGCTTAAAAAGTTTATAGAACTCAATCCTTCGAGCCTACAACACCAGCAGGTGGTGGATGTGGTGGCAAGGTTTAAAAGAAACAAGTCTATCTGACCATGCAGGACCTCACGCAAAGATTTATTATAAGCAATATTCTCCGTGCTCTTCGTGTTTCCTTTGTGTCCTCCGTGTCCAAAGAAAGGTCCCTGAGTTATACTGGGAGATCGGGTGTTGGTATTCACTACCGAAAATTGAGTATGAGCTATGCAATCTTTCCTATTTTTGCCCGCCTGAGCCCGGACAGGTTTTGGAACTGCTGCGCGTTAACCATAAACATTATTGGTTTTCGGAAATGTCCAGGCCTGCATTAATCAACTAAAACTTGAAAAAATTTTCTACCGCATGAATTTTAATCTTTCCCAGATGCCGGATCGCAATAAACGACCCCGTACAGCCGGTATCACGATGGTTATGGATAAAGGACTAAGTGTAATCGAAGCAAAAAATTTTCTCAGCGTTTCTTATCCTCATGTAGATATTATCAAATTAGGCTTCGGCACTTCATATGTCACGCCCAATCTGCGGGAGAAATTGGAACTATACCGTTCATACGATCTGCCCATCTATTTCGGTGGCACATTGTTTGAAGCTTTTCTTATCCGCAATCAATTTGAAGATTATATTTCTGTTTGCAAGGATTTTGGTATCAATTATATGGAAGTAAGTGATGGCTCGATCACGATACCGCATGCTGAAAAATGCGGATACATCGAGAAACTTACCAAACACGGAGTGGTGTTGAGTGAAGTGGGTAGTAAGGATGCAGCGCATATCATTCCGCCTTATAAATGGATCGAACTGATGCGGGCCGAGTTAAGTGCAGGTGCTACCTATGTGATCGCAGAAGCCAGGGAAGCGGGTAATGTAGGTATCTACCGTGGTTCGGGTGAGGTGAGAGAAGGTTTGGTGCAGGAGATCCTGACCCAGATACCGGGTGAAAAAATCATTTGGGAAGCGCCACAGAAAGCGCAGCAACTCTACTTTATAGAATTACTGGGTTGCAATGTAAACCTTGGCAATATTGCACCCACTGAAGTGATCCCCCTGGAAGCGATGCGCATTGGACTGAGGGGTGATACCTTCGATCTGTATCTAGACAAAAAAGAATCCTGATGAGACAATTCGGACTGATCGGTTATCCACTGGGGCATACATTCTCGCAAAAGTTTTTTACCGAAAAGTTCAAAACGGAAAAACTCAAAGATTGCCGGTACGATATTTTTTCTATACCGAGTATTGAGGAATTACCGGTTGTCTTAAAAAATAATCCGGCGCTCTGCGGTCTCAACGTTACCATTCCTTACAAGGAACAAGTGCTTTCTTACCTGCAGGTGAAAAGCCCCCTGGTAAAAAAGATTAATGCCTGTAACTGTATTAAGATAAAAGATGGCAAGCTTATCGGGCACAACACCGATGCACCGGCCTTTACGCAATCTCTTAAAAAGCATCTGCAACCACACCACAAATCCGCACTGATCCTGGGTACCGGCGGTGCAGCGAAAGCTGTTGAACACAGTCTGCGGGAATTGAAGATTTCCTACAAACATGTATCGCGCAAGCCATCAGCGACGAGTTTTTCTTATGAACAACTGACTGATAAGGTCATGCAGCAGTATTTGCTGGTGATCAATACCACGCCACTTGGTATGTTTCCTAATATCGTTGAAGCGCCGCAGATCCCATATCATGCGTTGACGTCGAAACACTACCTGTTTGACCTGATATATAATCCTGAAAAAACTCTTTTTCTTCAAAAAGGGGAGGAGATGGGAGCCAGCACCAGTAATGGTTATGAGATGCTTGTTTTACAGGCGGAAGAAAGCTGGCGAATATGGAACGACCCGGAACGTTAATTACAATTTCAGTTTTTCTAACACTTCAGCCGGTACGCTTGCAATTTTTTTCTTCGAATAATCATAACAGATCATACCAGTCTTAGCGATGGCAACAGTCACCCGCTTGCCGGGAACTTCTTTTTCCAGTTTATAGTAAAGATCAAAGCCTGCATTTGTGAAATCGGTGCAGGCTACAGAAGCTAAAACCACGTCACCATAAAAAAGCTCAGCCTTAAATTCAATGCCCACATCTTTCATGATCATGCCTACGCCACCGAAATTTAGTTCTGAATAGTCAAAGTGTTTCAGAAACTGCATCCTCGCCTCGTGGATGATGGACAACACCGAATCATTGCCAACATGGTTGCCATAGTTCAAATCGGTAATACGAACCGGAATGGACGTAGAAAACTGGAATTGTCCCGGCAGGTCAATCTTTATTCTTGACATGATGTTGTTTTGCGATAAAATTAGGTGAAATGAGCGCGGTTACAATTCCCTGCTCTCGTCGATGGAATTGATCAGCCCCAGGATATCCATAAAGTTGCCAGGCGCCGGTGCCAGCGAGGAACTGGCGATCTTTTCCTGCCATTTCTTTATCTGGTTTTTGCAGTTTGTATCCTGCTCTTCACCTGACACGCAGCACAGCAGGTCGCTCCATTTCTTCGACATCCTGATGATATTACCATCCGGCGTCATCAGCATCACATACCGGTCGGCAATATCCGGTACATAGTCAGCGTAAGCATAGATAGATTGCGACAGGTGCGGGTCTATCTGGTGATGCTGCATATAAACAGCATTCGTAACTGTTTGCTGCTCACTTTTTGCCGGTCTGTTTACGGCTCTTACAGCCCTGGGCTGTTCTCTGGTAGCAGGTTGGTCACTTTCAGCATCTGTATCGTCCTGGTTCGCCAAATCATTAGCTTCACTGGCAGGTTCAAATGTATTAGTACGTTGATTGGTGTCAATCGGCTGGGGCACGGTTGAAGAAAATGCTTCGTTGTTTTCGTCGTTGTTGATCGCAAACCGGGTAATGCCAAATGCTACAACACCGATCAGGATCGCGGCGGCGGCGTAGCGAAATAAGGGCGCTAACCGGCGAATGGGTGCCGGTTTAATATCGCTGTCGGGGTGAATGGCTTTACTGATCTCCTCCCAGGTGGTCACTGGCGGTGTCGATTCCATCTGGTAAAGGCGTTTTGGGAAATTGTTTTGCAATTCCGATTCATCCAGGGCAGCAGCAATCCGGTCCCAGTTGCGACTGGGTGGGATCACTTCATAATTATACATTTTATCGTGTAAACTGCTCATGGCTTTTTTGCGGCCTCCTTTTCTTCAATATATTTTTTTACCATATCCTGGAGGATCACTTTGGCTCTTGAAAGCTGCGACTTGCTGGTGCCTTCACTGATACCCAGCATATCGCCGATTTCTTTATGGGTGTATCCTTCCACTACATACATATTAAACACCGTTCGGTAACCTGGTGACAGTTGCTGTACTAGTTCCATAATATCCCTTTCGGCCAGGTTGTCCAGAACGGAAAGATAATTTCCTTCCAGGGTGTTTTCTTCTTTTTCTGTTACAGGCTGCAGATACCGTTTACGCCGGAAATGTTCGATGGCTGTATTGACAAAGATCCTTCGCACCCAGCCCTCAAAAGACCCCTCGCTCCGGAAGCTCGAAAGCTTTTTAAAAACTTTTATGAAACCTTCCTGCAGGATGTCTTCTGCTTCTTCTGCATTGCCAGCGTAGCGGAGGCAAACAGCATACATACGGGGAGAAAAGCGGCGGTATAGTTCTTCCTGCATACGCCGGTTGCCATCAATGCATCCACTGATTAAGTCGCTTTCGGTGATATTTTGGTTGCTTCCGGTGTTCAACTTTTCAAATTTGGTTCCAGCTCATTCAAAAATGCTACCAGCTTTTCCGTTGCTTTCTTGCGGTGACTGAAGCGGTTCTTCTCTGCCATGTCCATTTCGGCAAAGGTTTTTTCGCTGCCTGTCGGCACAAAAACAGGGTCATATCCAAAGCCTTTTGTGCCTTTTCTTTCCGAAATGATCCGTCCTTCGCAAATGCCTTCAAATAAGTGTTCATTTTGATCCAGCAAGAGGGATATCACGGTCCTGAAACGGGCACTCCGGTCTCTTTTATCGGACAGTTCGGCCAGTAGTTTATCAATATTTTTATCAAAGGACTTGTCATCTCCGGCGTAGCGTGCGCTTTTCACGCCGGGGCGGCCGTCGAGGGCTTTCACCTCCAGGCCGGTATCCTCGCTAAAGCAGCTGGTTTTTGTGAGTTTGAAAATGGTTTTTGATTTTGCGGTAGCGTTTTCTTCAAGCGTTTCGTAGGGCTCAGGTATATCTATGTCTATACCTGCTTCCTGCAGGGTCAGCAGTTCAAAAGAGGAGCCAATTACCTCCCGGATCTCACTTATTTTGTGCTGGTTATTAGTGGCAAAGATGAGCTTCACGGCGACAAGATAAGGAGTTTTTGAGTTTGTCATATATGGTCACGGAGTGCACCTAGTTTTACACGAAGATCACGCAGAATTAATCCGTGAAAACCGTGTAATCCGTGGCAAATCGAGGATTTCGTAATAACGGGTTTTATATGGTCACGGAATACACGGAGTATAGCACGAAGAACACAGTGTATTAATCTGTGTATATCCGTGTAATCCGTGTAATCTGTGGCTTAATTCGTGTTATTAGTGTAATTCGTGGCAACCCTATCCGTGTAATCCGTGGCTAAATCCCGAAAATTGTTTTCAGGCCAGCCCAAAGTTTTCTTTTTTCTCCCGCATCATCTTTCAACGCTTCCAGTGCGGGCGCATATAAAAATGTAGCGTTCGCAAGTTTCTGTACCTGGTAGTGCGGAAAATTGACCGGCAGGCCAAATGACTGTGGATCGACGTCAAATAGTAAGATGATCCTGCTATTATACTGGTACACCAGTTCGGGATAGTGCTGGTCTTTGAAATTATTCATGTTAATGATCGCCACATCACCCAGGCTGAGGGAACAGGCGCCAAGCATATTCGACAAAAAAGCGAGGGACTCATCGGGCAAATGCACTGCATCGCTGTAGTTTACCACCACCAGGATGTTCTTTTTATTGTCGCCCAGGTGTTTCAACTTCGGTTCCACAGCGGGCACTGAAGCCGTTTCGGTTTTATTATTTTCAGCAGTCGCCCGGATTTCATCCTGTTCGAGGCTGACCAGTGAATCGGGATAAAGTGCAGAAATCAGTGCTGGCGGCAGCCGCAGGTCATTTAATCCCATATTTTACAAATGAGTGTTAGCTTTTTTTTGTTTCTTTGAAGGCTCAAAAATAAACTTTATGACGGAGGCTTTTACAATTTCTATTACGAAGACTGAAAGAAGCAAATTACAGGATATCAACCTGGAGAATATTCCTTTTGGCAGATACTTTTCCGATCATATGCTGGAGGCGGATTTCGAAAATGGCGAATGGACAAGTGTCGAGATCAAACCATATCAGCCGCTATTGCTTGAACCTTCACTGGCGGCGCTCCACTATGGACAGGCTATTTTTGAAGGTATTAAAGCTTACAGAGATAAAGAAGGAAACGCATACATCTTCCGCCCTTTTGATAATTTTAAAAGATTCAACAGGTCGGCAGAAAGGATGAATATGCCGACTGTGCCTGAAGAAATATTCATGGAAGGCATGCGCCAGCTAATCGCGATCGATAAAAACTGGATTCCTGCAAAAAAAGATCATTCGTTATATATACGACCGGTAATGTTTGCCGCCGATCCGATGCTGGGTGTAAGGCCGGCCGAGACTTATAAATTTCTTATCCTGCTGAGCCCTACAGGTCCCTATTATGCGGCACCGATGAAGATCCTTGTGGAAGAACACTATACAAGGGCTGCACCGGGTGGTGTTGGTTTTTCGAAAAACGCCGGTAATTATGGTGGCAGTATGCTGGCTTCAAGCCTTGCAAAGGAAAAAGGTTATGACCAGGTATTATGGACCGATGCTTTCGAGCATAAATGGCTGCAGGAAGTGGGTATGATGAATGTATTCTTTGTAATCGATAATGTGGCGGTTACTCCCTCGCTGGATGAAGGTACCATACTCGAAGGTGTTACGAGGGCCAGCGTGATACAGGGTTTGAACGACATGGGTGTAAAGGTGGAGGAGCGCAGGATCAGTATCGATGAACTGTTGGAAGCCTATAAGGCAGGCAGGGTATCTGAAGTGTTTGGTACCGGCACTGCCGCGGTGATCGCGCCAGTGAAGGAGTTAAATTATAAAGGTTATTCCATGGAGTTTGATACAGATCAGTATAAAATTTCCGGGGCTGTCAAGGAATGGCTCAATGGGATCAGGGAAGGTCGTATTGAAGATAAATACGGCTGGATGTGGAAAGTATAAATAGCTTGTAAACAAAAGATTAAATGGTTTTGGGCGATGAAACCAGCCTCTACGGGTTGGAGTACGTCGACCGGCGGGGGAAAGCTCAATAAATATAACTGCGATTTTTTGGTATTTAAACGGGAGCCCTTTACCTTTGCCGTCCCAAAAATAAAGGTCAATAATGCCTACTATTCAACAATTAGTAAGAAAAGGAAGAGAAATTATCAGGGCGAAGAGCAAATCCAGGGCCCTCGATCAGTGCCCGCAGCGCCGTGGAGTATGTACCCGTGTGTATACTACCACACCAAAAAAACCGAATTCAGCACTTCGTAAGGTTGCAAAAGTTCGTTTGACTAATAAGGTAGAGGTGATTGCCTATATTCCGGGTGAAGGTCACAACCTGCAGGAGCACTCCATCGTGCTGATCCGCGGTGGTCGTGTGAAGGATCTGCCAGGTGTACGTTATCACATCGTTCGCGGTTCACTCGATACTGCGGGTGTAAAAGATCGCAAACAAAGCCGTTCTAAATACGGTACCAAGAAAGAAAAAGCAAAGAAATAATAGCAGGCGAAAGCTGATTACCCAATAGAAAGAATAACAAATTTCAGATATGCGGAAAGCACAAGCAAAAAAACTCCCCCTGGCCCCCGACCCAAAATTCAATGACAAACTGGTTACCCGTTTTGTCAACAACCTGATGTGGGAAGGAAAAAAGAGTGGAGCTTTTACCATCTTCTATGATGCGCTGGATAAAGTTGCCAAACAAACCAATGAAGATGGATACGAAATATGGAAAAGAGCACTGGCTAATGTAACGCCAGGTGTTGAAGTTCGCAGCCGTCGTATTGGTGGCGCCACTTTCCAGATCCCTTCCGAGGTTCGTGCCGACAGGAAGATTTCTCTAAGCATCAAATGGCTGATCCGATATAGCCGTGAAAGAAACGGTCGCAGCATGGCTGATAAACTGGCTGCCGAAATCGTTGCAGCAAGCAAAGGTGAAGGAGCTGCTTTCAAGAAAAAAGAAGATACACACCGTATGGCTGAAGCCAACAAGGCATTTGCTCACTTCAGGGTGTAAAAGATACAAGCACATAATCCCAAAAGCCGTCCTGTTTTCAGGATGGCTTTTTTGTTGGATGTATGCAAAAAAAACCGCTTCGGTTATGAAGCGGTTTTTTAGTATTAGGGGTTCTACATTTAAAATGAACTTGCGCCTGGCTCGCTGTCATCGGTACCGGTGATGCTGTTGTTAGAATCCATCGGGTCATCGACGATCTCAGCCTGTACCGGTGTGGGCTCTTCCACCGGAGCTTCCTGCTCAACGACTGGGGCGGGTTTGGGCCGTGGAGCTCTTTTGGGTGCCGCTTTCTTTTTAGCGGGTTTGCTCGCTTTTTTAGGCGCTGATTTTTTGTTAGGTGCTGACTTTTTCTTTGGTGGAGCTTTTTTCTTTGGTGCGGCTTTACGAGGCTGTTTTTTTGCTGGTTT
>JAEZRB010000298.1 GCA_023412975.1 Bacteroidota bacterium
ATATCACTGATATGCCTACTTATCGCAAAAAAATTGAAGAGACCTTAAAATATGGCGGCGATCAGTTGCTCCTGCAGGGTGGACATCATCCAGAATTGGGTTTGCAGTTTTATGTAAATACATTCCGTCAAATAAAAAATGAATTCCCGGATATCCGCCTGCACGCGCTCGGCCCGCCCGAAGTGGCACATATCACCAAGCTTGAAAAAAGTACGCATAGAGAAGTATTGACAGCCCTGAAGGAAGCCGGTATGGATTCACTGCCTGGCGCAGGTGCTGAAATTCTCATTGACAGGGTAAGACGCCTGATCTCAAAAGGAAAATGTGGCGCACAGGAATGGCTTGATATCATGCATGAGGCCCATAAACTTTATATCACTACTTCTGCTACGATGATGTTTGGCCATGTGGAAACCATAGAGGAAAGGTTTGAACACCTTGTAAAGATCCGGGAAGTGCAAAGCCGCAAGCCTGAAGACGCGAAAGGATTCCTGGCCTTTATACCCTGGACTTTCCAGGATGTAGATACCCTGCTGGCAAAGATCCGTGGTGTGCACAATCTCACGACAGCTGACGAATATATCCGCATGATCGCGTTGAGCCGGATCATGTTGCCCAATATAAAAAACATCCAGGCCTCATGGCTTACGGTAGGAAAACAAACCGCGCAGGTTTGCCTGCATAGCGGTGCTAATGATTTTGGATCGATCATGATCGAAGAAAATGTGGTTAGTGCTGCAGGCGCTCCTCACCGCTTTACGTATAAAACCATCCAGGATGCGATCCGCGAAGCAGGGTTTGAACCGCAACTTCGCAACCAGCAATATGAATGGCGGGAAATTCCTGAGATGATCGAGGAACAGGTTGTGAATTATTGAGCATCGAATTTTTGCATTTTTATTTCCATACATCAATCATGTCTACGAAAACATTTAACTGGTTCAGAAAAATCGCCTTTATCGAAGGGGTTTCATTTATAGTGCTGCTGTTTATCGCCATGCCGCTGAAATATTGGGGCGGTATGCCGATGGCAGTGACGATCGTCGGTGGTTTACACGGATTGCTTTTTGTTGCCTTTGTTATAATGGCGTGGGAAGTAAAAAGAGAATATAAAAAGGACTGGTCCTGGCTGATCAAAGCGTTTATCTCTTCCATCATTCCCTTTGGCACTTTTTGGCTGGACAGTCGCCAATGGAAAAAAGAGGAAGAAGCGATCAGGGGAGCGTCGGTATAAAATTTTCTTAATCGATCAAACGGATCACATCGTTACGCTCGTTGAGTACAACCATTTTCGACTGGTAACCTTTTTCTATCCGACCAAGTTCATGCTGCAAACCGATCACCTGTGCGGGGTACAGGCTGCACATGCGTATCGCTTCGCCTGTGTCGATACCCACATTGTTTACCAGGTTTTGAACAGATTTGCCCATGGTAAGCGCAGAGCCACTGAGAATTCCGCCTGCTTCATATTTATCACCAACTAAATAATGCTGGTATCCTCCGCGATCGGTTTCCGTTACCGCATCGGTAATCACAAACAACCGATCTCCCATCGCTTTCTTAGCCACGCTGATCGCTGCAAAATCGACGTGGTGGCCATCGGGTATAATACTGGCCATTACTCTATCATGATTCATAGCAGCGCCAACTAACCCCGGTGCACGGTGCTGCAGAGGGCTCATAGCGTTGTACAAATGCGTGATCGTTGTGATACCATATCCAAAACTTTCTATGGCTTCATCATAACTGGCATTACTGTGTCCGGCCGAGATCACTATGCCATAAGAAAGAACGAGATCGATCAGTTCGCGACTACAACATTCCGGCGCCAGGGTTATCATTTTTATAATGCCCTTTCCATACTCCAGGATTTCTTTCGCCTGCTCCAGCGAAGGTGAATGTATCAGCGATTCAATATGAGCGCCTCGTTTCACCGGGTTGATCCAGGGACCTTCCAGGTGGATACCCAGTACACCTTGTCCGCCTTGTTCCCAGTATGCTCGCACCGCATCGATAGACTGTTTAAAAATCTCGTATGTATTTGTCGCTACGGTAGGCAGACAGTAGGCGGCGCCGCCACTGCGGCAATATTCATTCAGTTTTACCAGGGAGTCAGTTTCGGGATAGACGGCCAGCAATTTGCCATAAGCGCCATAGATCTGCAGGTCAATAAATGCCGGTGCCAGGATGCCCTCAAGACGCTCGTAGTCGATCGAAGCAGAGGAGGCAGGTACCATATCGACAACCCGACCATTGTCGGTAATTACGACTTGTTCTTTTAACCAATCCGTTCCTGAAAACAATTTTGTAACCGAATAAGCCTTTATTGCCATTATTTTTTATTTCGCCGCAAAAATAGGCCAGATCCAATCATTTTTCAGGAACAACTTAAAGGCATTTTGAATCGTCATTAGCTGTAGAAAAGAATGAACCCGATACATGAGTGCACATTTTCATATTAAAGAAAATTCCTGGATCGGCAGGCTGGCCGCCTGGAAATTAGGGGCAGAAAAAGTAGCCATCGTGATAGGTCGTACCATTCACCTGTATAATACCGGCCGGGATGAATTCCTGCAAAACAGGCGTTGGGTATTACATGAATTAAAACACCTGGAGCAATTCCGACGCTATGGTTTTGTTCGTTTTATCTTTCTTTACCTCTGGGAAAGTATTCGCAACGGTTACTTCAACAATAAATACGAGATAGAGGCGAGAGAAGCTGAAGAAATACAGGAAACTAGGTTACTACGAAACGATAACCTATTCCTTTAATTGTGATTATCTCAAGGGAAGGGTCGTCTTTTAAATAACTACGAAGTTTTGTGATATACACATCGAGATTGCGGGAATTGAAAAATGAATCATTTCCCCAAAGCAGGTTTAAGATATCTTTCCTGTCGATGATCTTATCCCGGTTCTCATACAATAATTTCAGCAATTCACTCTCGCGATAGGAAAGTTTGCGCTCATCACTACCATTATTCAACGTTTGCCGGTTGAGATGAAACTGGTATTTTCCCAACATTACTATATCAGTTGCAGGCCTGGCAATCGCTTCACCATTCCTGCTACGCAGCACATTCTGGATCCTGGCAATCAGTTCTTCCATACTGAAAGGTTTGCGGATATAATCATTGCCGCCCAGTGAGAAACCTTTTACCACATCCTCCGATTGCGTTTTGGCCGTTAAAAAAATAATAGGCACATCCCGGTTAAGGTCCCTGATCTCGTCGGCAATCGCAAAGCCGTCCTTATTGGGAAGCATAATATCGAGTATACATACATCCGGTGCAGATCTTTTGAATTCCTCCTTCGCCCGGGCTCCATCAGTTTCCATAACAACCTCATAACCGCGATTCTCCAGGCTTTCTTTTACGATTTTGCCCAGGAACACTTCATCTTCTACATATAAAATTTTAACATGATTACTCATACCCTTACAATATAAAACTATTGTGGTTTTGGCAATATGATGGTGAAACTGCTGCCAGACCCTTCGTTGCTCTCGACCCTGATGTTCCCATGATGCTCATGGATCACACGAGCTACATAGCTTAACCCCAGTCCATGACCTTTCGCGTTATGCGTATCGCCAGCCGGGACACGAAAGAATTTTTCAAATATCCTGTCCTGGTAATGTGGCGGAATACCAATACCGTTGTCAGAAACATCCAGGATAACCTTATCATCCTCCTCCCTAAGGTTAACCTGTATATCTACACTGCCATTATTATACTTTAAGGCATTGTCGAGCAGGTTAAAGACTACGCTTACCAGGTGGTGCCTGTCAGCATTGACACGCAAGTCGCCTTCGGCATTGACCTGTATGCTGGCCTTGCTTTTCTCAAGCTGAAGTTTCAGCGAACCAATCACTTCGCTGACCACATCGCCGAGATCGATGATCTCCATTTTTACGCCAATCGCATTGTTTTCAAACATGGAAAGCTTCAGCACTTTGTCGACCAGCAGTCCCAGTCTTTGCAATTCATTTTGAGAAATGTCGAGATACTCTTTGGTTTTTTGTGGATCCTGTATAGCGTTAAAATTTTTAAGGGCCTCGATCGCCACACCCACTGTTGCTATTGGCGTTTTCAACTCATGCGTGATATTACTAATCAGGTCATTTTTCATCTCCGCCAGTTTGTGTTGCCGTAGCAGGTTACGGTATAGCAGGGCAAAGGAAAGAATAGACAGACCTACCAGGAAAATTGAAAAAAGAATCGGCAGCGAGATCTTCTTCAACAGGAAGGGAAATGTGTTTCCCAACTGAAGTGAGTATCCTTCAAAGCTTTCAAAAGTAAACGGGCGGCGTGTAAATGCCATAGTGGTTTTACCTATATTATTTCCCGGCTCAGGAATGATCTTAAAACTTATGTCAATTTCCTGTTCCGCCAGTTTTTTTGCAAAAGCGGTGTCAAGATCATTCACCCGCAATGAATCATAGAAAAGCGAATCAATATTTATCCTAAAATTCTGGCCCTGGCTATTGTTGAAATAGATCGTGCTTACCTTCTTTTCTCCCCCACCTATGCTATCGTTGGGCATGGGCCTGTTTGTCCAGTTTCCCTGGTGCGCTTTAGCTGGCAGTGCAGATGCATCGGAACCCACCACAACGATCTGTTCAAATGTAGACGAGTTGTTAGAGTCAATGGCAAGTTTCCGGGTTCTCGGCAGCTCATTTTTCATCATATTAACGGTCACGCGTTTTTGGCGACTACCTGTATCGATCTGCAGATGTTCACTAAGTACATGAAGGACCCGGGTAGTCCTTGGCGCAGCCGAGCGCAATTCTACCTCACCCACATGACCACTGTCCTCCATCACAAGTCCCAGCTGCTTGCGCAGTTTAACATCCTGTACCTCCCGTACCGTTTCGTAAAAAATGGCCTGGGCTTTTACCTCGAGTGCTTTTTTTTCACGGTAATAGTTATCCCTGATCCAGTACAACTGGAAACCGGCTATGGCAACCAAAACGGCCACCATTAAGACACCCTGTCCGCGAAGTTTTTTCATAACCCGGTTACAAATGTAATCCAATGTTTAGCCCCTTCACCAGCGTATTAACCTTTATTAACCTTAATACAAGGTGTGTTAACTGCCAGCGCAGGTAAGGAATTATAGCTTAGCGCAAAAATCAAAGCGCATGAAAAAAATAGTTCTTCCGGGCCTGGCATTGTTTGCACTCCTGGTCGGCAATGCCCAGCAAAAGGAGGGTAAGGTCATTTACCAGCGAACCGTACAAATGCAGATCCAGATGGCAGATGGCAGCGGATCGGTACAGGAAATGCCCCGTACCCGCACCGATAAATTCGAATTGAATTTTGCCGATGGGAAAATGATCTTAAAACAAATGGAAGACGAAATCCAGGATGATAATTTCAGCTCAGGAGGTATGATGATCCGCACTATAGGCGGAGGTGCCGACGATGCCACCTACTGCGATTTTGAGAATTCCCGTAAGGTGGAAGCACGTGAATTTTTCGAAAAGAAATTCCTAATCACCGACAGCCTTCGTCGTGGCAACTGGAAGCTGACAGATGAGACCAAAACTATCCTGAACCACCTTTGCCGCAAAGCGACCTCCGAACGGGTAGCTAAACGCATGATGATGAACATGGACAACGGTAAAATGGAGAGAAAGGAAATATCGGACACATCCGTGATCGTTGCCTGGTTTACCACCGATATTCCCGTACCGGCCGGACCGGAAGTTCAGGGACAACTGCCCGGTTTGATCCTTGAATTTCAATCCAATAATGGACGCACCGTTTATACCGCCATGGAAATTTCTCCCAAAGCCGATAAAAAAGAGATCAAAGAGCCCACAAAAGGGAAAAAACTTAGCCTCGAGGAGTTTACCGCTGAAAGAAACAAGATGCTGGACGAGATGCAGCGCAACAACCAGGGTGGCAATTTCAGGATACGTATGAACTAAAGCGTTCTGCCAAACAGGACAGCCTAACTAAAAAATTATTTTTCAAAATGATTGGGGTTTGCCTAGCTTAGCACCCCAATCTTTTTGTGAAAGCCGTAGTACCCGTTTAACCATTAAACCTACGGCTGATGAAAAGAACTTTACTGTATACCACTAAGCTGGTAATATTCCTTTTATTTCATCCTCTCATTTACAGTCAATCATTTTCCTTGCTCAGGGATATAAACCCTGGTATTTCAGAAAAACAGGCTGTAAGCCTTACCACATCAAATGGTGAGCTATTTTTTATTCTGCGACAAACACATTTGCTCGGCTATCCTTCTGACCCAGGAAAGGAATTATGGAAAACTGATGGAACAGACGCTGGCACGATCAGGCTAAAAGAATTAAACCTGATTCCTGGTCTGACCGATATCAACGGAACTGTATATTTTTCAAATCTTATTCCCGGCGCAGGCAGTGAACTTTGGAAGAGCGATGGTACCGAAGCAGGAACTGTACTCGTTAAATCATTTCCTGATAGGATTTCCACGGTCTTTTCCCATGTCAATGGCACAGTTTACTTTTCTTTTCTGGGCGAATTATGGAAATCGGATGGTACCGATACAGGAACACAATTAGTAAAATCTATTGGTGGTGATCTATCGAATTTTACAAATGTAAATGGTACCCTGTTCTTCTCATCTACAACATCGAAGAACACATTATGGAAAAGTGACGGGACAGAAATTGGAACAGTAGTAGTTAAAGATGTGTTCCCAGGATCTGATGCCACAGATATCAGTCATTTTTTTAATGGCAATGGAATTCTTCTGTTCAGGGCAAACGATGGTATCCACGGTCAGGAACTTTGGAAAAGCGATGGTACAGAGGCAGGCACTTTACTGGTCAAAGACATTGAAACAGGTGCCAATGGCAGCTATGTAAACAATCTTATTACTTCGAATAATATCATTTACTTCTCAGCGCTAACATCATCAGGTTTTGAATTATGGAAAACCGATGGATCAGATGTAGGTACCGTGCTGATAAAAACGTTCACTGGAGATCTCCGGAACTTAGTCGATTTTGATGGCCAGTTGTTTTTTACAAGAAGTAACCCAACCACAAGTATCCCAGAAGAACTTTGGAAAAGCGACGGTACTGCTGATGGAACGGTTGCCGTCAGGCAATTTCTTTACTCAAATTCGAACCTGAGCGAACTCGTTGTGATAAATGGCGTACTTTATTTCATTGCAGGTGATGATATAAGTGGAAATGAATTATGGAAAAGCGATGGAACAGACGCGGGTACATTAATGGTAAAAGACATTTACCATGGCGGCGGAACAAGTAGTATGATGGAACTTACTGATGTAGCAGGCACCTTGTTCTTCAGCGCCAACGATGGATTGCATGGCAGGGAGATTTGGAAAAGCAATGGTACCAGCCAGGGGACGACCATGGTAAAAGATCTTTCATTTCCTACTCCCTCCAGTTCCCCCCAGGGATTAACTAATATAAATGGAAGTATTTATTTCTCCGCAGAAGACCCCTACGAATCTCCTGGTACGGCCCGAGGAATTGAATTATATACAACTGATGGTACTTTGTCAGGAACCAACATGATAATTGATATCAATCGATTTGGTCACAGCATGCCATCACAGTTTACACACCTTAATGGCGCAGTATATTTCTCTGCGACTAAATCTGAATTCAACTTAGTCGGTAGTGAGCTTTGGGTTACCGGCGGCCCTACGCCAGGTACACAGATGGTGAAAGATATAAATCTAACAGATGGAAGTAATCCAGCACATTTAACACTTGTAAATGATCATATATTTTTCTCCGCCAACGATGGTAGCAACGGCACTGAACTCTGGAAAACGGATGGCAGCGAAGCAGGTACCGTAGTGGTTAAG
>JAEZRB010000316.1 GCA_023412975.1 Bacteroidota bacterium
GTTGCGGGTTGTTGTGTCTCTATAGTATCCTTGGGTGAAAAAGTATTCTCCTTTTTTGTTGTGAAAAAATTTATGAGAAATGCAATCACTAATACGACGCCCAGGCCACCCATGATAATCCCGCCAAGAGGCGAAGAGGGTGCAGGGTTATTATCACCTGGAGTATCGCCTGGATCACTATCCAGTTCCTTCTCAATCCGGGACCAAATCAACTCCGAGAGATCCGGAACCGGGAGTTCCTCCAGTTTACGGGCGATCGTTATTTCATATGTAGTCTTTTCATTCATCAGGTATACAGCAGCATAAGTTTTTGTAAGGTTTTTCGGGCCTCGCCCAGGTGCCATTTGGAAGTGCCTTCACTGATGCCCAGTTTAACGGCTATCTCCCTGTGTGTATGGCCTTCTACTGCATACAAAACAAAAACGGCATGAGTGGCAGGCGGGAGCTTTTGTACCAGCTTCATTATCTCATCGGCTCCCATCTGCTCCAGCACTTCATTCTTTATTGCTGGTTCGTCCACAGTTTCGATCTCTACATTTTCACTGAACCTGGTCCGGGACTTAATATGATCCAATCCTTCATTGATCACAATCCGTTTGATCCAGGCATGCAAGGAGCCCTTACTGCTATCGAAGCTTTTGATGCTCCGAAAAATTTTTACAAATGCATGGCTCATGATATCGGCAGCATCCATTTCATCCCGCGAATACCGCAGTGCAATCGCCATGGCAAACCCATAAAATTGCTGGTACAGCAACTTCTGTGCTTTTCTGTCACCCACCAGGCAACCCTGGATCAACTGATCGATATCGTTTGTTTCAGCAACCATTTATTAATCATCCAGGTCATCCCTGTCTTTTTCTACATCCTGCATACGTTTTAATAATATTGCCGACGAGATGGAAGAGACAATTAGTTTATCTTCTGCTTCCAGGTTATTTGCCATCCAGATATTATTATCGAGTATATCAACGATACCAACTACACCACCGTCCCACTTCAATTCATACCCCGTCAGCAAACTACCACCAAGTACTTTCGTGTCTTTCCCGTTCTTCTGTTTCACTTTATCGACAAAGAGGGAGCGGATGCTGATGGTCTCAGTGCCATTGGTAGCATACCCCTCTATCTCGACCTCGGGTCTTTCAAACATACCCCTTGATTTATCGCTTTCACTATTATATGTATTCGCCATCACCACCGACCATGGGTTGGCATTTTGTTCAAATGCGGGGAGTATAGCGGCAGTAAAAGCATACTCGTAGCTCCTGGTTTTGCTGGCATCACCAATCCAGGGATTCCTGCTTTTATAAACCAGTTGTTTTTCACTGAATTTCTCAGCGGCAAAAATGGCGGACTCCAGGCGGCCATCATATAATGTGTACTGAAACTTATTTCGCTGTGAAAGACTTTTTTTATCTGTGTCGATTTCAAAAACCTTGAGCAACATCTCTTCAGGTTTCATAAGGAGTTTTGTATGCTGGAAAGAACTTCCCATATCCCAGCCCCTTTTTACGGTGGAGGTCTGGTAGTTTCCAAAACTCAGCTGCTGGTTGATCATCCAGCCATTGAGACCTTTCACCTGCATGCGGGTAGCCTGCTGGCTAAACTGTTCAGGTACCGACAGCTTGACCGCCGTACAGGAATATGCCAGGAATATGATAATACTAATTACTATGAATCGCATAAAACATTTAATTTATCAATAAACAAATACTGTTTTGGTAGTATACAGGTACTCGCCGGTAAACCCACTTTTATAAGTCTTGATCAACTCTTTCGGATACCCTTCGCTATCGTAAGTATATGTATGACTCGAAGGTACAGCTACGGGGTAGTCATTTACAAAACTTTGCTCCAGCGCAGCCACGTTATTTTTGGAACTGTGTGAGAGGTATAGATCAGGCCAGTTCATGTGTACATATGGGTTCACCAGCTGGTCGTACCGATACCTCGACAATTCGCTGCTATGATGTGAGGTAGTACTGTTTCCCTCTCTTAAATTTCCGTCTTCAAACAACATATGATAATGCCTGCTATAGGTACGGGAGGGATACGTGTATTTAATTACCACTTCATGTCTAAGCTCGAAATAATGCTCAAGTTTTGCAATGGTTTCCTCGCCGGCCTCGTTATCATGGATACCGGCTAACAGGCCATTGCTGTAAGTAAACTTGGTAAACCCGGAGAGCTTATTAGCCTCATCGTATCTCGATATCCGCTGCACCTGTTTTCCCTGGTATTCAAATTTTGAGACCTGGTGCACGTATGGCCGTCCATCGCTTCTCTTACGGTTGAGGACCACCTGGTAGAGGTTACCATCTGTGTTATAAATATAGTCAGTCTTGGTTTCGGCCACGTAGTTGTTGTTTTTTAATAAATAAACGTATTCTGTTTTTAGTTTCCGGGCTTCCTTAGTTGCCTGCAGCACGTAAACGCTGTCGGCTACAATGTCTTTGGTATCGACATTGAGCTCAAGGTTACTGCCCCATTTAGAGACTTTAAACCTGAACTTCTGCTTGTCAACCGGCAGTGTCAACTCATTTATGCCGGCTGACAGGTTATGATAAGACAGGCTTTGCTGGCCCTGGTTGTCCCAGCTAAAAAGTGAGAGGCCGGCAGACAGGTTGTCATAAACTACATCGCCAATTTTCATTCGAACCTGGAGCTTAATGGTTGGCGTCTGCTCACCAGGATCGTCAGGTGCGTCGCTGTCGCCGGGAGGAGGATCCTGGGGATTTTCAACAGGCGTTTTAGGTGGAATGTCCAGCCGGTCTTTTGAGCATGCGAGCAGCGAAAAGCTCAGGAGGATAAGGTAAATCAACTTTTTCATTTGTCGTTTGGTTTATTTGGTTAATGATCTATTTACCACAATACCCTCCGGGGTTTCAATAGGGTTGGGCAAAATATTTCCCTTTAACAAAACTTTTAGACTGCGCCTCCCTTCGACACCCCCTGCTGGGTGTCGGAACCGGCTTGTCAGGACCGGGGCCTGGAATTTGTATTGATAAGGAAAACACCAACGATGAGTAAGAAAATCAAAGACAAGAAACATGATCAGCCGGGTAAAGATGAGTTAACCAAACCTGATCCGGAAACATTACACAAAACAGATCCCCAGGAAAACATGAGTGGCCCTGTTTCCTCGGTTGTGCAGGAAATAAAGGAAACTTCCGAAAAGAATGATGAAGAATCAAAGGAAGAAGCCGACAAAAAGAAAGAAAAAAATAAATAATACCGGTGCCGGGAAAAATTATTTAAGCGATTGGACGCTACAACCGAACCGGCTTTTTGGTTTTGCTGCTTTCATAGATGGCATTGAAAAGGGCAACGATCTTTCTTCCTTCAATTGCAGGGACTAGGGGCTCCCTGTTCTCCAGTATAGCCATGATAAAATCGTGATTCTGGATCTTCAGGTAATAACCGATGGGATCGATGGTTTTAAAAAACTCGCTATCCTCTTTCTCCCATTGGGCCGGCATGGATTCCTCTCCCGGGATCGTCCAGATATCGTTTTTTGGCGGCTCCACCACAGAAGGTACGCCGGCGATAAACATAGCACCGCCGTCGGTTTGTACACCCACGGACGCGCCATTGGATCCATGCACATGTACCCTCGCATATATACCGGGCTTTTGGGAATTGCTCACGAGGATATTCGCGATGCCCCCGTTTTTAAATTTTACTATGGCCACCGCGGTATCTTCCACTTCGATATAGGGATGATTGATATTTTCAGAAACTCCGTACAATTCTTCCATTTCATCGTTCATGAACCATTGCACCAGGTCGAGTTGATGCGGCGCCTGGTTCACAAGCACACCGCCACCTTCTTTTTCCCACGAGCCACGCCAGGGATCGCTTTTGTAATACGCTTCGTCACGCCAGCCCAGCATCAATACCGTTGCCAGGGCAGGTCGGCCGATCTTTCCATCCATAATGGCTGACTTCATTCGCTGGGAGGGATGTAAGAACCTGCGCTGGCTGATCACGCTTAAAATCTTTTTGTGTCGCGCAGCCGTATCGATCATCGCATCACAATCATCAAGGGTAATAGCCAACGGTTTTTCAACCATTACATGCGCACCCGCCTCCATGGCTGTGATCGCCGGGATGCGGTGTTCGGGATGCGGCGTACAAATGATGACGGCATCAATCTTTTCCTTTCGGATCATTTCATCCACATTATCATAAGCTTTCGCACCGTATTGCGCAGCAAAGGCTTGTGCACGCAGTGGATTTCGGCTTTGTACAGCCACCAGTTGGCACTCGGGGATTTGCTTTAAAGCTTTGGCGTGGAGATGTGCAACTTTTCCGCAGCCGATGATCGCCGTTCTTATGATCGAATCCATATCATGGTTTTAAAATTACTTTCATCAAGCCTTTTTCTTTTTTATATAAACGCTGAAACCACTCGGCGCCTTCCTCAAGCGGTGACTCTGCAGATAATATTGATTTCATATCGAGTTCCCCTTCTGAAATTAATTGAAGGATCTCCGGGTATTCACCGTTAATAGCGCAGGAGCCTTGCAGTTTGAGCTGGCGCGTAACTATTTTTTGCAAAGGCAACTCAACTAAAGGCGAAAGGTTACCCACCAGTACTATTGTAGCGCCTTTTCGCGAAAGATCGATCGCCTTATGTATCGTATCCTGCATACCGACCACCTCTATCGCGATATCGACACCACGATTTTCCGTAAGCATGTTTATTGTATCTGTCAATGCCGGGTCAGTTGGAAGGAAGCCATGGTGCGCACCGGACTGCAACGCCAATTGGAGTTTACCCGGATCTGTATCTACCGCTATGATTTTGCTGCAGCCTTTTAATTTCAGTAGTTGAATAACAAACATGCCTACCATTCCTGCGCCTATCACTGCCACGGCATGATCTTCCTGCAGGCCTGAAAGGTTGATCGCATGCAGGGCAACTGCTGCCGGTTCTGTGAGCGCAGCTTCCGTAAAACTCACATTCGGTGGGATGTGGTAGACAATATGGTCTGGTACCGTGACATACTCCGCGAAAGCGCCATCTTTTTTGAATTCCGGTGTGGAAACTCCAAGTACCATCCTGTCATCACATAGATTATACATTCCGTTTCGGGCGAACCAATCCCCCGGCTTATAAATTGTCGAATCAAAGGTCACCCTGTCGCCCTTTTTCCATTGTGTTACTTCATCTCCCACCTGCTCCACTATACCCGAAGCCTCATGCCCCATGATGAGGGGCGGTATTCTTCGCCCTGTACTACCGTCCAGGCCATGCACATCACTTCCGCAGATGCCAACTGCCATCACATTCACTAAAACATCACGCGGACCGGGTTGGGGAGTGGGTACCTCCTTGTATACCAAATGCATGTAATCCTCTAGAACCAGGGCTTTCATCTAACCTGAATTGTAAGTTTTGAGTACTTAAATTGAAAACTATCCGGGTGGGAAATATTCGAATCCAGGGTCAACCTTTGTCAGGTTTGCTGCCCTGGCCCAATCCTTCTTTTACCAGGTAATTATAGCTATCCTGCAATGCTTCAAACACGTCGCCCTCCGTCTTGTCCATTTCGACGATCAGCCATTGCGTGTGACCATCAGCCGCTTTGATGATGGAAGGAAAATCCTGGGTACCCTTGCCTACAGCTACCATCGCGTCGGGATTATCGTCGGCAAGCGATTCACGCCAAATTGCAGGGCCATCCTTGATATGCAGGAGCGGAGCTCTTTTACCGAATTTTTTCACGATAGCAGCAGGATCGTGTCCTGCAACTTTTACCCAATAAGTGTCGATTTCAAAAAATATATCCGGGTCGAGCAGGTTTAGCAATTCCTCGTACACTAATCGTTTCCCAACCTTATTTCTAAACTCCCACCAGTGATTGTGGATGCCGAAGGAAAGACCATTGCCTTTTGCAAATTTGTTCACCTCATTGTAAATCGCTGCCAGTTGCCGGGTTCCTTCCAATGATGCATACCGGATATCTTCAGGCCAGCCATGCCAGATCATTTTTGTACAGCCAAATTCCCTGGCTGCGTCAATCATCAACTCTTTTTGTGCTCCAATCGGTAATTCAACATGTGCGGAACAAACTGAAAGTCCTGCTTCTTTGATAAGTGCGGCCGCCTGTTTGATGGAGATATCTTTTGGCCAGAAAGCTGTCTCCACCGCTTCAAACCCGATCGCCTGAAGTCGCTGCAGCGTGCCTTTGATATCTTTTTCGATTTCCTTTCTAACCGAATAAAGCTGCACGGCAATTTTTGCTAACCCGTTTGAAGATGCTTGTCTGCTAAAAGGCAATGAACCGGGCGCCAGTGCAAGGCCTAAAGCCCCGACGCTACCCAGTCTTATAAACTCTTTTCGTTGCATGATAAATTTATCCTTATAAATTTAAAGCATTCCCCCAACACACTAAAAAATATAGTGAGGCGCCTTATGCTATCGCGTTGGATTTACCAATTTAAAGGACCGGAATTTGCCAATCAGGAAATCAGCAAACCGCAGAAAGCCCAGATCAGTGAAATGTACCCCGTCAACGGTAGCTTCATGATCATCACCCAGCGCGCCTTTGCTTTCGATATAATAAATATCACGGTAACCGTTTTCAACCAACTTCTGAAACAGTTGCCGGAGGAGGGCATTTTTATCATTCAACTCTTTTCTCAGGCTGTCATCCAGGAATGATTTCTCCATAATTGTTCCTTCTACAAAAACTATCGGCGTTAATTTTTTTTTCGACCTGATGATCTCTACGAGAGGAAGCATATTTGTCTTCAAATGCTCCTGGGTCATATTGGGTACGCAGTCCAC
>JAEZRB010000146.1 GCA_023412975.1 Bacteroidota bacterium
GATCTGCAGGGTAGATAAAGGTTGAGGGTGACTGCCACGGAGTATGCGCAGGATATTAAATTGCTGTGGTGTGATATCCTCGGTCGCGAACAGTTCTTTGATCCGCTCCATCACCCAACCATAGGTGTACATCAGGTTGAGACCGGCTTTCTGGTGCACATTCCTGAATTTGCTTTGGTGTATGTCCTGGTCAATACCCATAGAATAGATTTAAAAATATAAAGATTTATGCTAACACTTCTTATTGTCCTATCTGAAACAATTTTCTTAAGTTACAAAGTTAATGTTTAAACATCAATTTAATCGTTTTTCTTTCTCAGCTCGCCACTGAGCTTGAAGATGGTAAAAAGATGGTGTGCCTCATGCAAAAGGAAAAAATTAAGCCATAGTGTAAGATTCATTTTTCCATAACGAGGATGGGTGGCCGTTTTCAAAAAATCCTCGTCCTTAAATGATAGAATTCCTGAAGCCAGTTCTTTCCGGGTGCTTAGCAGGTCCTGGATCACTTCGCGGCTGGAACGACCGAGGTTATCATGAAATAACGGATCCGTCTCCGCGGTATATACCGGGAATACGGGATTGTCTTCCGATAATAGTCTTTTCACACGATCAATAAAAGTGTGCTGGTATGTCTGCAGGTGAACGATATTTTCAAAGATCGACCACTTACCGGGAATGATTTGCAACCGGATCTCTTCATCCGATAAACCTTCGATAATATCAAGCAGGGATTTATGCTGGTATTCCAGCCGGGTAGTGACGGATGATGGAATTGGCATATAATCGGGTTTAATGATTGCTGATCCGGTCTCAGGCATCGTTCCAGACCCGTGTACCTTCAGAACAATTCGCACAGATATCTATGTTCTTCCTCCCCTTCAATATCTGTGTTCTGAACCGGGTATACTCACCATTTTTCCAAATCTCTTTAAACGATTTTTCCCGCAGGTTGCCCATCCTGTGTTGCGCATCCTTGTCAAAGCAGCAGGGCGCCACAATCCCATCCCAGGTTATCACAGGATCGTGCCAAAGTCGCCAGCAATGGTTGGATAATTTTCCTTTGAAAACAGTTCCATTCTCGGTTTTGCGGTAGCGACTGTATTTATCGATCGTGGGAATAAGATTATTGGGATCGTTCTCATAGTCGTAGACCTGCGCGGTCTTAAACCATACATCATCCACACCGATCTCTTTAGCCAGCTTTTTAACTTCTTCCACCTGGTGTTCGTTGTGTTTGACAACGAGGAACTGGAAAACAACAAAAGGCGTTTTACTTTTCAGTTCCTTTTTCCATTTCACAATATTCTTTGCACCCTCGATCACTTTATCAAGCCTTCCCCCAACACGGTATTGCTGGTATGTCTCCTGCGTGGTACCGTCAATGGAAATGATCAGTCGGTCGAGACCACTCTCGATAGTTCGCTTTGAATTGGCATCATTGAGATAATGTGCATTGGTGGAAGTAGCTGTGTAAATCCTCTTCGAAGATGCGTATGACACCATATCCAGGAAAGATGGATTGAGATAGGGTTCTCCCTGGAAATAAAATACCAGGTAAAGAAGTTCCTTATGAAGCTGATCGATCGTTTCCTTAAAAAAATCTTTTTGAAGCATGCCGGTCGGCCTTGTAAAAGCACGGAGACCACTTGGACATTCGGGGCAACGAAGGTTGCAGGAAGTGGTGGGTTCCATGGAAATGGAAATAGGATAGCCCCACTGCAGCGGTTTACCGGTCCATTTGCTAAGGTAAAAGCTGCTAAGCACTTTCACTCCATTCCATGCTCTTCGAAAGCTTAACCTGGATAGCAGGTTGAATGTATCGTGACGATTGAATCGTGGCATGATTGGCAAAGGTAGGCTAAAACAAGAAGCCCGACATGCTTGAGCCGGGCCTTTGCTATCATCCTTCCTTGTCTGTGTCCAATCAGCCGTTTAATATTTTGGAGCCGGTGAGATATGATTTTGATGGGTAATAAATAAAAAGGCAGGAGCCGTCTTTAATGGTGTTGATGATATCCCTGCTTTCTTCCCTGGGAACAGCAGGACATCCATAGCTGCGACCCATAAAACTATTTCGTTCCAGCCATTTGTCGCCAATATAATCTGCGCCATGTATTACAATCGCCCGCGGACCCGCCTTATCATTATATCCTGCCTCAAGTCCTTTTACGCGCAGCGATAAACCATGTTCGCCATGATAGGTGTGCATCGTTTTATAAAAACCAAGACTGCTTTGATTAGAACGGGGCCTGTTGGAAAACCGGGTCGCATACTCACCACCCGACATTCGTCCGTGCGCTACATAAGTGTTCACCACCACTTCATTGCATGCCATATCGAGCACATAAAGTCTTTTATTTTTCGAAGACTGACCGAAGTCGCAAATAGTGAGGTATTGTTGCCGGCTGATGATCTTCTTTTTCACCAGGGTTATATAACCCTTGTAAGCGTATGAGAATGCCCGCTTAGACAAGCCCCATTGTTCAAGGTTCATCATGTCGTAAAGCGAACTAATCTCGGTTTCAAGGCTATGCGTAACAGGAGCAGGCTCCTTTGTAGTGAGGGAGGAAGCGGTCGTTGGCGGTGGACTCCAGGAAAGCAGGGGCCATGCCAATAGAAGGCAATAAGCGCTTATTATCGCAAAGTTTTTCAAGCAGGTACGGATTTCGAATAGCAAAACGCTATTAGACTCAAAAATAGTATCGGCAATTAATAAATAAAAGCAACAGGGTAATGTTTCACCCTGTTGCCGGGAATATTTACGAAGCAGATTGATCAAACACAGGGAAAAATTACTCTTGCATTAATCACACTTTTACCTTCTTCCAGCTTCCCCTCTTAAATAATATAAATGCGGCGATGGCAATAGCCGTTTCCGCTGCGGGTATGGCAATAAATGCACCCGTCGCACCCATGTTCATGGTCTTGGACAACAGCAGCGCCAGGGGTATTTGAAATGCCCAGAACCCGATGGCATTGATCACCGTCGGTGTTTTGGTATCACCCGCACCATTGAAAGCATTTGCCATCACCATACCCACTCCATAGAACACATACCCCGAGCTGATGATCAACATGGCCTCAATCGCGATCTTACGGGTATCTTCCTTTTCTGCGAAAAAACCAATGATATATGGAGCGGTCGTAAAAAACAGGATGGTGACAATGGCCATGAATATGGCATTGTACTTAGCGGTTTTCATGACACTTTGCTCCGCACGCTGGGGCTGCAGTGCGCCAAGGTTTTGTCCTACCAGTGTAGCAGCGGCATTACTCAAACCCCAGGCTGGCAATAAAAAGAACATCACTACTCTGATCGCCGTGATATAACCCGCCGATGCTGCTTCACCAGATTGCGCAACGATAGCGGTCAAGACGATCCAGCTTCCTGATGCTACGAGGAACTGGAAGGTACCTGGTGCAGCGATACTAATGACCTGTTTGATCAGCTGCCATTCCGGTTTGAAATAAGCAAGCGTCATTTTAATTACACTCTTACCATTGAATAAATGATATAGCTGGTAGAGTACACCGATCCCCCGGCCGATAGTGGTGGCTATTGCCGCACCGGTAAGTCCGAAGGCGGGAACGGGTCCCCAGCCACGGATCAGTAGTGGACACAATATGATATTGGCCACATTGGCGATGCAAAGACTTTTCATGGCCATGCTGGCATCACCAGCACCACGGAAAATACCGTTGATCAGGAAGAGCAGCATGATCACTATACTACCGCCCGTGAGTATGCGGGTATAGGTGATACCGTACGCTGCAGTTTCTTCCGAGGCGCCCATGAGCAGGAGTATATCTTTCGCAAAAACAAAACCTGCTATACTCAATATAATCGTAATGATGACTGATAAAGTAGTTGTTTGCGCTCCCGCTTTCGCGGCTGCCACATTATTTTTTTCACCGATACGCCTGGCCACCAGTGCGGTGGCGGCCATACTGATACCGATGGCGATTGAATAAATAATGGTGATCACCGATTCGGTAAGACCTACTACCTGCTGTGCCTTATCGCTTTCGGGAAGATGACCGACAAAATACAGGTCTACCAGTGCAAACACACTTTCCATGCACATCTCAAGGATCATGGGTATAGCCAGCATCATCACGGCTTTGCGGATGCTGCCCTGGGTATAATCCATTTCTTCACCCCGGATGGATTGCTTTATAAGCGCCAGAATACCCGACACCTTATTGGTTGTGCTAATTGTACGCGACATGAGTTGATTGATTGTGAAAATGATTGAATGCAGCAATAATTATTGCTGTTGTAAATTGACCGAGGATGGTGGGTCCTGAAATTTAGAGGCGAACCCTTGTCATTTTCATATTCGAATGCTTAAGAGGAGGGCAAATATAGGAAAATATTATCCCGTCCATCTGCCGCTCATAAATATTTACGTTTATTTGTCCCGAAAAAAAGAAAATTATGCAATTGCCCATCGACACTACGATCACAAACAAGACCAGGTCATGGGCGGGACATATCAGCATTGTTTTAATCGCGATCCCTGTTTTGATTTTACTGGGCTGGCAACTAAATGTTTATTTTTTAAAGACCTTTTTCCTGCCACCGGTCAGCATGCACCCCATCGTTGCGGTGTGCTTTATTTTACTAGGTCTCGCGGCACGCCTTCAATACGCCAGGCTGGATTCAACACCTGCTGTATTACTGGCGATTGTTGTGATACTAATTGGACTTGCGAAAATCGCCAGCCTGGTTTTTGGTTTTGATTTTATACCTGAAGATGAAACTACTGTCAGCCCTACCAGTAAAATTTCCGCGGTATCGGCATTTTGTTTTGTGTTGTCGGGTCTCACGCTACTCATGCGACGTCGGGGTAGATTGGGGGCTTGTCATTTTCTCGGGCTGGTAACCGCGTTTATAAGCCTGCTTTTCCTGCTGGGCTATGTGTACCAGGTGCGAAGTTTTTTGAACCTGCACAACCAGATTTTCATGGCGGCTCCCGCTGCATTATGTTTTTTCCTTTTTACACTTCATATACTTTTTAGCGACCCTGACAAAGGAGTAATGAAACAACTTACTTCAACGCTAAGCGGTAGCCTTGTCGCACGGGTACTCGTTCCAGCGGCCATCGTTATTCCAGCTGTGCTGGGCTTATTGCGGCTGCAGGGTAACTGGACCGGACTTTATTCCAATGAATTCGGCACAACCATGTATGTGCTGAGCATCATTGTGATCTTTGTAAGTATTATCTGGTATAATGCCTGGTTGCTAAACAAGAGGGACCTGTTGAAAAAACAAACCGAAGACACGCTGCGTGAGCGAGAAAAGTATATCCAGGCTATCTTACAAAATGCGCCGGATGCAGTGGTAGTAATAGATACGGCGGGTATAGTAACCAAATGGAACCAAGAGGCAAAGTCGATTTTTGGCTGGACGGATGAAGAAGCAAAGGGGCGCTTATTAAGCGAACTCATCATTCCACCAGATCTTCGGGAACGACATAGTATTGGCATGCGGCGTTATCTTGAAACCGGCCAGGCCAATATTCTTGGTAAAACAATCGATATCCAGGCCATACGTAAAGACGGTTCGTCACTAGATGTTTCTCTCCGGGTGTCACTGTTGCGACAGGAAAATAAAAAATTCTTTATCGGCTTTATACGCGATATCACGGAGCGAAAGGAAATGGAAGAAAAGCTGTTGCTGTTTGAACGCAACCCGCTTCCCATGTGGATGCTGAGCCTTCCCGAATATAAGGTCATCGATGTAAACAATGCGGCGCTCGAGCAATACGGTTATCAGCGTGAAGAATTTCTCAATCTCAATATATATGACCTGAGACCACCAGATGAATATGAGCGACTAAAACAAAATACAAGCACTTCGTTCAGGGGTATTCATCATGCGGGAATCTGGCGGCATATCAAAAAAGACAAAACAATAATTTTTGTTGATGTCGTTACTTACGACCTCGTTTACATGGGTCAGCAGACCAGGCTGGTACTGGCCAATAATGTAACCGAGAAATATATCGCCGAAGAAAAATTGAAAGAATCCTACGAGGCCATCCGCAAACTCACCGGGCACCTGCAGCAGGTACGAGAAGAAGAAAGACTTTATATCTCACGTGAGATACATGATGAGCTCGGCCAGTTGCTGACAGTTTTAAAAATGGACGTCTCCTGGTTGAATAAAAAACTTGATTCACCTGGTGAACCGGTGAAAACAAAACTGGGTGAGATAATGGGTGTTATTGACACCACGTCAAAAACGATTCGTCGCATTGCATCTGAGTTGCGCCCTAGTCTGCTTGATGACCTTGGACTATTGGCTGCGATGGAATGGCATCTCGAAGAATTTGAAAAACGATCCGGCATCAGAAAAAAATTACAGGTGCCTGATGCAGAAATACCTTTACCAGATGCGTTTAAAATCGGGATATTCCGTATTTTTCAGGAATCATTGACCAATGTAGCAAGGCATTCGGGTGCAACGGAAGTAATGGTCAGTTTATCGCTGGAGAATAAGCAACTGGTTCTAGTCATTCGCGATAATGGTAATGGGTTGGTGGATAAGCAGGGAAACAGGAGAACTCTCGGG
>JAEZRB010000065.1 GCA_023412975.1 Bacteroidota bacterium
GTCGGACGCTCTTTTAAATGCTACAAACAGGATCATCACGACCGGGATAGCCAGGATCCCCCAGAAACTGGTGGCATCCTGCTTCATGGCTTCTTCGAGTGGCCGGCCCTGTCGAATAGAATAATACAGTACGGTTATCGCCAATGCGTTGTTGATGAAATGGCCCAGTATGCTCAGCCATAATTTCCCTGAATAATGAAATAAAGCGCCGAGTACGAGGCCTAAAAAGAAACGTGATAAAAATCCATAAAATGAAAAATGAGCCAGGCTGAAAAGAATACTTACTAAAATGATCGATAACCATGGAAGTCCGGTCCCCCTTGTTAAAAAATTCTGCAGGCCTCCACGAAACAATGTTTCTTCACAAACTGCAGGTATAAACGCCATAATGATCAAAGCAAGAATGTAATCTTTGGCATTTTTCAGGCTGATGATCGCGGACACCTGGCGGTTGTACTCCTCCTCTAGTTTGTCAAAACTCAGTTTCCAGGAATCGGGTATTGGCATGCTGTTGGTCAGATACGATAATGATGTTGCCACCAGAAATGAGAACCCAATAAGGAAAACCACCAAACCTACCTGCCGCATATTGATCCCTGTGCCGGAAAACCCGAGTAATTTGATTGGACGCTTATGTAATAAAAAAGCCGCCGCCACTGTGGGAAGAAAAAATCCTACAACAGCGGTCAGGGTCTGCACGACTTTCATCACATCACTATAAGCCGGGTTTTTTAGGCCTTCAGCCATTTCGGTAAAGCTTCTTCCTGTCATCTGCTGCCAAACCAGTCCGCTCAGCGCTGAAGCAAGTATTATTCCACCCACGGCAAATGCGATCAGCATAAAAAACCCGGCGGTATATGAAATCCCTTTCGAATCGTTATCGTACATAGTTTTCAGCAATAATGGTGTAAATTTGCAGGCTTCCGCCAATGCGAGTGACAGGCCTGGTGGCAGGCAAAAATAGATTAAGTTAACAGATGATGCGATCAATGATGACTTTCTTTTGTAATTCGTTCAAATTCAGGATCGCACCCAGCAAATAGCATGGTTAAAATAGGCAATATCACACTCCCGGATTTTCCGCTGCTTCTGGCACCCATGGAGGACGTCAGCGATCCCCCTTTTCGCGCCGTATGCAAGGATAACGGGGCCGACCTCATGTACACAGAATTCATTTCCTCCGAGGGGCTGATTCGCGATGCCATCAAAAGCCGCAAAAAACTCGACATCTTCGAATACGAGCGACCTGTAGGGATTCAGATTTTCGGAGGCGACGAGGAAAGTTTGTCCCTGGCTGCTAGGATAGTCGACGTCACCAATCCCGACCTGCTTGATATCAACTTTGGATGTCCCGTAAAAAAAGTTGCGCTGAAGGGTGCAGGTGCTGGCGTACTAAAAGACATTGACCTGATGGTCAGATTGACATCGGCCGTCGTCAGGTCTACTTCACTACCGGTGACCGTCAAGACAAGACTCGGATGGGATGACAAAACAAAAAATATTGAAGAGGTAGCTGAGCGTCTACAGGACGTGGGCATTAAAGCACTGGCGATTCATGGCCGCACACGTACGCAGATGTATAAAGGCGAGGCTGACTGGGCCCTGATCGGTAAGGTAAAAAATAACCCCCGAATCAAAATACCCATCTTTGGCAATGGCGATATCGACTCGCCGGCTAAAGCACTCGAATATAAAAATCGCTATGGTGTGGATGGCATTATGATCGGCCGGGCAGCCATTGGTTATCCCTGGATATTTAACGAGATCAAACATTTCATGGCCACAGGTGAATACCTACCGCCACCCACAATTGAAGATCGCGTGGAAGTCTGCCGTAAACATTTAAAACGCTCGGTGGAATGGAAAAACCCGGTGGTAGGTATTAATGAAATGCGCCGTCACTACGCCAATTACCTCAAGGGTCTGCCCAATATCAAAGAATTTCGCAACAAGTTGGTAACATTGAAAACTGAGGAGGAGATCAATGAAGTGCTTGATGAAATTGTGTCAACCTATGCGGATTATGAATTTCAGCATATACCCATTGAGTTGGTGAATTATCATGAGAAGTGTCCGGTGTGATCTGGATACTGGATACTGGATGCTGGATACTGGATACTGGATGATTTAAGTTTTTTCTTTTTCGTATAATATGCCTATTCCTACCTACGAGGAGCTATCTTCAAAATATTCCGCCAGGGCTGCGTCGTTGCAGGGTCAGTTGAGTTGGTTTAGTATACTGCGGCTATTGGTGTTTGCGGGGTTTATTTTTCTTGGATATAAGTCTATACAAACCGGTGATCGGCTTTTTATAATTTCCACCGTTGCCACCCTCGTGATCTTCCTGCTTTTTATTCGCTGGTACGATAAGTTGCAGGCCGAGGTTATATTCTACACAGAACTGGCAAGACTCAACAGAGCGGAGATCGATTTCTTGAATGGTCAGCCGTCAAAGTATCCGGATGGAAAGGAATATACCGATCCTCACCATCCATTTTCTTATGACCTTGATTTATTTGGAGAGGGCGGCTTATTCTCTTACCTCAATCGCACCAGTACCAGTTTTGGTAAACATGCACTCGCGCAAAATCTATTGCACCCGGATACGCATGTCATCCAAAAAAGACAGGAAGCCATTGATGAACTGGCAGGCAAGCTAGAATTTCGACAACACCTGCAGGCACATGGCGCCCTGCTCGATACCAGGGAAAAAGAATTACAGCAGCTAAATGCCTGGCTAAACGCAAAACCGGGATTTACCAATAAGAATATTTACCTGCTGCTCCTGCTATTCCCCCTGGTAACCATAGGATGCCTGGTTTATTATTTCATCACCGAAAAAGAAGCGTTTCTAAATTATTTCTATTTTCTCTTTGTTGTCAACCTCATCATCGCAGGGGTTTTTGCTAAAAGCATTGCGGCGCATCTTTCTGTTTCCACTTCAGTAACAAAAATATTACAACAGTTTGCCGGGCAATTGCAACAGATCGAGAACCAGCCATTCGAATCGGCATTACTTAAAGAATTGCAGGCGGGTTTGAAGACGGGACAGGTAAATGCCTCCGTTTCTATCGCAAAACTGGCTTCACTTTTTAATTACCTCGAGACGGTCATCAACCTGATGGTAAGTGTCCTGCTCAATGGGTTATTCCTTTTTCATGTGCATGTACTGTATGCCCTCGAAAAATGGAAGCAAAAAAATGGCAGCCAGATATTGCCCTGGCTGGGATTGCTGGGCCAGGTGGAAGCGCTGACCAGTTTTGGCAACCTCGCTTTCAACAACAAAAAATTTTGCATGCCCCGCCTGAGCAAGACTGAAACCTTGGAGGCAAAGAACATGGGGCACCTGCTGATCGCGGAAAAGAAAAGGGTCAACAATAGTATTTCCTTTGCTGGCCACCGGTTTGTCATTCTCACCGGATCAAATATGTCGGGCAAAAGCACTTTTCTACGCACACTTGGTATCAACCTGGTTTTAGCAAGAGCCGGCAGCCGTGTGTGTGCCGAAGATTTTGTTTTTTATCCATATTCGGTGCATGTAAGTATGCGTATCACTGACTCATTGCAGGATAGCGAATCATTTTTTTACGCTGAACTAAAACGTTTACAAAGTATCATCCATGAACTGGAAGCAGGAGAAAAAACATTTGTGATACTTGATGAAATTCTTCGTGGTACCAATAGCAACGATAAACATAATGGCACCGTTGGTCTTATTCGCAAACTTGTAGCTGCCCATGCTACCGGCATCATTGCCACCCATGACCTCACCGTTGCGCAACTGGCGGCAGAAAGTAACGGCTATATCAGCAACCAATGCTTCGAGTCGGAGATCATCAATGACGAACTGGTATTCGACTATAAGCTAAAGCCCGGTGTATGTACAAAACTCAGCGCTTCGTTTTTGATGAAGAAGATGGGAGTGATTGAGTAGTCGGGAGTCGGCTCGCCCGCCGGAGCTTTAGTGAAGGCGGGGATGCTGGATACTGGATACTAGATACTAGATACTTGATTCTAGATACTTCGAAAGCATACTTCCCTGGATTTATTGATGTAATTAAAGATACTGGATGTTGGATACTTGATCCATGCACTCCAAGGACAATTATATAGTATAGGACGTTAGCCCCTCTCCTTTGGAGAGGGGTTGGGGAGAGGCTATACTAGTCGGGAGGCGATAGTTACTGGATGCCAGATGCTGGATTTTGGATACTTGATACACAGTTGATTTGAAAATTATTGTGGGGTCACAGCCTTTAAGCCTATTATCGAGACGATCAGGGTTGTGATAAAAAATAAACGCCAGAAGCTGGCGGGTTCTTTGAAGAAAAATATCCCAATCAGGACAGTACCTACCGCGCCGATCCCCGTCCAAACGGCATAGGCCGTTCCTATAGGCAAACTTTGCGAGGCCTTATACAACAGGAACATGCTAATGGCAAGGCAAATAAAAAACCCCGCCATCCACGCGGCGGTATTTGAACCCGCTTCGCGGGCTTTTCCAAGACAGGTGGCAAAGCCGACTTCAAATAGTCCCGCAATGATCAGCATGATCCAGTTCATGGTGTTGATTTAAGATGAACTGCAAGATAAGCCGCTATTCCTTCATCTTGATCGCACTGATTACCTCCTCGCTGATCGGCGATACCCCCGTATCAAAAAACTTGATCAGTTTACCCTCTTCATCAACCAGGTATTTGAAAAAATTCCAGGTAGGTTCCTGGTCACTCCAGCCATTCAGTTCCGCAGTGCTTAGCCACCTGAAGATCTCATTTTGCTGATTGCCTTTGACCACGCTGCTTTTGGTTGCAAGCGGGAAGGTCACACCATAATTAACCTTACAGAACTGGGCAATCTCTTCATCACTTCCCTTTTCCTGCTCTTTAAAATCATTGGCAGGAAAACCGATGACAAGAAGTTCATCTTTATATTGCTCATAAAGTTTTTGGAGATCGGCATACTGGCCTGTATAACCGCAGTTGCTGGCAGTATTGACGATCAGAATTTTCTTTCCTTTTGCTGCGCCTAGTTTCATTTCCTCACCATTATTCAGGTGAACAGTTAGATCATGCAGCGATCTCAAAGTAGCTACTCCTTCATTGTTTTCCATAATGTTCGTTTTTTTACCGGTTACCTTATTAAACCACATCAAAGCAGGGTAAACAGCTTTTAACAGCTTTTGCCTGTATGTCATATTTTTCGAATTTCTGTTAGCAAGAGCAACATAGACAAAAAAAACCAGGCCGACTACCAGGATCAAAACTATTAGTCTTAAAAGCCTTCGCTTCATTTTTGCATTGTTTTATCTACAAAACCTGAACCAATAAATTGTTATTTTATCACCCACTTAAACAATTTCAGTCTTCCTTTAAATGGTGGATATTTTATATCGGGATCGAGCCAGGTGGGGGTTTTCATAATCGCTTTTTTATGCGAAAACCTGTCAAAAGAATATTTGCCATGATAATGCCCGATACCGCTGGCTCCCCTGCCGCCAAATGGCAGGTTGTGGTTGGTCAGGTGCCATGAAGCATTGTTGATACATCCACCACCGAAAGAAATGTTTTCCATCCATTTCTTTTCCTTTTTCTTATCGGCGGTAAATAAATAAAACGCCAGCGGGTTTGGATTCTGTGCAATGATCGCACGTGCCTGTTCAAAATCTGTAAAGCTGAGGATCGGTAACACTGGTCCGAAGATCTCCTCCCTCATCACTGGGGCATTAAGGGCAGGTTCGGTCAAAATCGTTGGCTCAATAAACAGGCTATCCCTGTTATAACGGCCCCCGTGTACGAGTTGACCCTGTTGCAGATAAGGAAGGATCCTGTCAAATTGCTTCTGGTTGATGATCTTTCCGTAGTTGTAATGTTCGGATGGATTTTCGCCAAAGAATTGCGGGATCACGGATTTAAAAGTTTCAATCAGCTGATCTTTTTTTGATTCATGTACCAATAGATAATCGGGCGCCACACACATCTGCCCGGCGTTTGAGAACTTACTCAGGGCAATGCGTCTCACAGCAGTCTGGATGTCTGCATCTTCTTCTACAACACAGGGACTTTTACCACCCAACTCCAGGGTAACGGGTACCAGTTGCTCGGCTGCCATTTTATAGATCTGCTTACCAACAGCTGTACTACCTGTATAAAATACATGGTCGAATACAAAATTTCTCATCATGGACGGCACAACTTCAGCACCATCGCCTTCTACAAAAAAGATATACTCAGGGGAAAAGTTTTCTTCGATAATTTTCTTCATGACAGCTGAGGTCGCCGGGGCAAACTCGCTGGGTTTTAGCACCACACAATTGCCCGCTGCCAGCGCACCTGCCAGCGGTGTAAATAATAATTGAAATGGATAATTCCATGGGGATATAATGAGAACGACTCCCATGGGTTCACTAATGACCTTGCTGGTCGAAGGTAAATTCACCAGGTTGGTGGAAACCCGCTCGGGTTCCATCCATCTTCGCAGGTTGCGAATGGCATTGCTGATCTCGCTCAGAAAAAATCCATTCTCCGTTACCCAACTTTCTTCGGGACTTTTCTTCAAATCGGTGTACAGGGCATCATAGATCGCCTGCTCATGTCGCACAACTGCCAGCTTCAATTTCTCAAGTTGCGTCTTGCGGAAGCTGTATGACTTTGTAATCCCTGAGTCATAATAGCTGCGCATCGCCGCCAGCCTTTCCAAAATAAAAGTTGCACCCATTCAATAAAATTGACAGGGTCAAGTTAGGGAGAAAAGCCGGTTTTGTAGAAAAATAACCCCATGGATATCCCTATACCATCTCATTCTTAAACGACCGCACCGGCTGAGTGCTTTCGATGATCATTTCGTCCATTTCCTCTTTCATGGAATCAAATCTATTGATCACAGAGTCAACCAGGTCGTTGAATTTATTTTTAAGATCACGACCCCTGTGGGCGATGCTTTCACGTGTTTCGGAACCCTTGGCGGGTGCACATAAAATACCAAGCAGCAACCCTGTTGATAAGCCTAGCAGGAACTTATTCATAGCGTTTATTTTTAAGGTTTAAAAAGTCGTTCTCCTGATGTCATCAAAATATCATGCCATGGTTTAAAAAATACAATTCCAACATTTTGTAATTTCAGCACCGGATGACACACGAATATTTTATGATGCTGGCGCTGAAAGAAGCGCGACTGGCTTATGAGGAAGACGAAATTCCCATAGGAGCCGTCGTTGTTATGAATGATAAAGTGATAGCCCGGGGCCGAAATATGACCGAGAAATTAAATGACCCTACGGCGCATGCCGAGATGATCGCGCTAACTTCAGCGTTCAATTCTATCGGTAGTAAATATCTGCCCGAAGCCGCATTGTATGTTACAGTGGAGCCCTGCCTGATGTGCGCCGGGGCGATCTATTGGAGTAAACTGGGCAAAATCATTTATGGCGCAGACGATGAAAAAAACGGCTATAAAAAAACTACGGCCAGCAACTGGCCATTTCATCCAAAAACTGAATTGATTCGGGGTGTGATGAAAGAAGAATGTGCAAGGCTGATGAAGGATTTTTTTAAATCAAAAAGGTAGAGGATGTAAATCTTACCGTTTAAACTATTTGAGCAAAAAAATAAGGGCCGCAATTGATGCGACCCTTTGTTATTTACTTACTAGAACTACCTGGTTATTGATCCCACCAAAGTTTCTGGTCGAGGCCGGAAATGGAAGGTACATTTTCTCCATTCCTCGCCACTTCTGTAGAGGGATATCCTACACGGCGAATAAATGTATTGAGTACCGCGTTGGCAGGTAAACTAAAGTCTTTATAGTTATAATCATTCCTGCGTGCATCGGTCCAGGATTCGGGATGCAGGAACATCGCTATATATTTTTCCTTGAACAGGTGCGCCTTGGTAAATGCCCCTGAGCCCACTGCTACATCAGGATCTGCAAGGTATGCCGCTTTATCACCTGGGCTAACCCCCAGCTTATCCATATGGGCTTCGATACCCTCCAGGTAGGCCTGGTACGATCCGGGTTTGTCTGTTGCGAATTTTGCTTCCGATTCGATGAATTTCATTTCAGCATACGTAATAAGCTGTAATGGCGCACCGGCTTTGGAATAAAATCCATCAACAGAAAGATAACTCTCTTCATCATCAGTACCGGTACCTACACGACCTGCACCATTGGGTGTACCACGATAGTCGCCAAATTGGGTAAGCGTTGCAACCAGGGGAAGACGCGGATCGGTATAACCATAAGTTGTGCCGTCGAGTGCATCAACATACTGCTCGCTCAGCCATCCATCCAGCAAAAGAACGGTATTATTGTAAGCTACCTGGTTCCAGGGACTACGTGCAACAAAACTGCTCAACTGTGCATCATCGGCGTTGGAGGTGTATGCACCGCCGAGAGCCGCCAGGATACTGGCAGAATTGTAACCCGCTGTCTTGCTAACCCTGTTAAGCAATCTTGCCTTCAACGCGTTTGCTGTTTTTTTCCATGCATTTACATTTCCGCCATGAATTAAGTCATTGGCAGCATCAAGCGCCACACCTGGATCGGGCTTATTAAATTCTGTAAGTGCGGCATCGATAAGTGCCAGGCAGGCGGTATATACATCCTGGGCATTATCATAAGTCGGTTTAAAATTGCTTTTATCCCAGGCTTCGCTGTAAGGTACGTCGCCAAACAGGTCGATAAGAAGGCTCATGTTCATGGCTTCGGTCAGCTTTGCCACACCAATGTGATGGTAACCATTAGCTTTCTCTGCAACATCGATCATCACCCGGCTATCGGTAATTACGTTGTAAACAGTTTGCCAGATGCTGCTCCTATCCACATCATCGTAAGTATCTGATCCGCTTGATATGGTAGAAGAAGCCAGGTATTGCATATAGTAAGAAGTGAAATAACCAGCACGATATACGTTGAGCCCCGTTTCTGAAGTCACGTATGATAATAAAGCACCAATCGGTGGGTTATCCGTTTGATTAGGGTTAGACTGGTTAATATCGAGATAACCCTTTTTACAGCCTGACATACTGGCTACCAGTACCGGCAAAAGTGCTATATATATTATTTTCTTTAACATAGTTCCAAATTTAAAATTGAAGGTTTAAGCTAACCAGGTAACTCCGAATGCCGGGATAAGTAAATCCCGAAAATGCGTCGGAAGTATTACTACCAGCGGGGTTTGAACTTGATTCAGGATCAAACCCGGTAAAATCCGTTTTCAACCAGAGGTTATTACCCGTGAATGAAATAGTAGCGCCAGTGATAGCTTTTGTTTTGGAAAGTATATTAGCCGGAATAGTATATGCGAGTGAAACCGATCTCAACCTGATCCATGATGCATCTTCGATAAAAAATTCAGAAGCGCCGCGGTAATAGTTACGATAATAACCATTACCATAGTCTACACCATCCGGACCTACAGCCTGTCCAAGATAAACCGATTTGGTATTTGGTGAACCATCAGCCAGTACACCATCAAATACGATCATCTCTGTTCTGTTCTCAGTAAATTTCGCAGTTCCAAATGCCGCCATAAAGTTGGCAAACTGGTTGTAGCGATACTGACCTTCGCGTACATCAAGTAATGCAGACAATGAGAAGTTTTTATAGCTCACGGTTTGCGTGGTATTGAATATCCATTTGGGGAACGAGTTGCCAAGATAACGCTGCCTTGTATCAATGATGGGGAAGCCATTTGCACCGATCAGCAAGGGCTGGTCTTTAGCGATCGTAACTCCATCATCTACCTTGGAACCATAATAGCGCCTGTAGCTTCTGCCATACATTGCACCGTAAGCATAGCCCGGTGTAAGTTTAGAAGTAACATTAGAACTGCTGTAACCAAACTGTGAACCTAATACAATCTCATTCAGCCCTTCGTTCAACTTAATGACCTTGTTGGTATTGGTTGAGAAGTTATAGCGCATTTCCCAAGTCAGGTCCCTGGTCTTTACCGGGATAGCTGACAAGGTTATTTCCAGGCCCTTGTTTTCGAGTTCGCCTGCATTCACCTGTGCTTCATCATAACCGGTTGCGTTCGATATTTTAGCCGGCACGATCAGGTCCTTACTCTTCGACTGATAGACTGTAACTTCCAGGCCGAGGCGATTCTTCAGGAAACGCAACTCAGTACCAAGTTCGTAAGTGGAAGTAAACTCCGGTCTCAGGTTGGGATTGCCCAATGTGTTTACTTGTGTGAAAGGAACGGAAGAACCGATTGGAGTACCGGGTACAAAACCGGTTACGATAGCATATGGTTCACCATCCTTACCCAATTTCGCGTATGATAATTTCAGCTTACCATAGTCAAACCAATGTGGCAGGGATATCTGCTCGCTGAAAACATAGCTCAGGCTCGCTGAAGGATAGAAATAACTTCTGTTATCGGGAGAAAGTGTCGAAGTCCAGTCATTACGACCAGTGACGTTGAGGAACAGGAGATTTTTCCAGCCCAGTGTCAGATCGGCAAACACGCCATAGTTCCTGTAATCATATACATAGCTGTTGGCCAGGACTCTCTTCGTGTTTTGCATCAGGAAGAGGTCAGGCACAACGAGTGTATCACCTTCTGTGCTTACTCTTCTTACCCTTGAATCTCTTAAGTCATGACCGAGTTTGAAATCAACACTGAAATCATCGGTGAAGTTATGGGTGATATTCGCCATTGCGGTGGAAGTGATAATCCTGCTCTTCAGGTTATACTCATTGATAAAGCCCATGCCGTTATCACCATTGATCAACTCGCCAACTGTACCTTTTGGTCCGGGTGCCGTATGTGTACGGGCATCAATATAAAAGTCGTTACCGAACCGATAACTAAAGGTCAGCCATTTTACAGGTGTATAATTAAAATAAGCGCTCGCAATGGTACGGTTTACATTGTCTACAAAACGATTGGTAGCCAGTGTATAAACCGGGTTATCATTTTCAGGTCCATAGTTCTTTTGTGTGCCGTCAGGTTTAATATAGTCCATCACATCCCAGCGTTGCGACCAGTAGATCAATTGTTCACCATACCTGTCTGAGTTTACGCGTCCGCCACCTGAATTGATAAAGTTGACCGATGCGCCAGCTTTAAATTTCGGGCTGATATTGAACTGGGAGTTAAGTCTTGCATTATAACTTTTGTAATCGCTGAAGGGTATGATGCCATCCTGTTGAAAGTATGACATCGAGCCAGCGAGTTGAACTGTCTCAGTGCCGCCTGTCAGGTTGATGGTATGACGTGTCTGATGTCCCTGGCGATAACCGCGATCGAAGTTATTAAAGACCCTGTCGGGGTGTGTGGGATCAAGCGCTTTGGCATCCGCAACGGGAGGTCCCCATGAAGGCCAGAAACTCTGTGGATCATAAACACCAAGATATCCCATAGAGAATTTATCCTGTACATCGGGTATTTTGTTTATCTCATCAATACTATACATGCCGCTATATCCAACCCTGATCTTGCCTGCGCGGGCGGATTTAGTGGTGATCAGTATCGCACCGTTGGCAGCCCTGATACCATATAGTGCAGTAGCAGCACCACCACGCAATACTGAAACGGTTTCAATATCGTCGGGGTTGATATCGGCAGCCCTGTTTGACATACCACGTGTCTCTGCCCCACCCGTTGTATAGGTGCTGTTGTCGATCTCAACTCCATCCACAATAAATAGTGGCTGGTTATTTCTCCCACCGTCGAGGGAGTTGATACCACGGATCAGGATTCTTGCGCCTTGTCCGGGGCCACCACCTGAACTGGAAATCTGCACACCGGCTACTTTACCCTGGAGTGCGTTAACAACATTTGATTGACGGTTGATGTTTAGGTCTTTGTTATCGACCTGTTGTACCGTAAACCCGAGTTCCCGCTTCTCTTTCTTAATACCAAAAGCGGTGACCACCACTTCGGACAGATTACCTGATGTTTCAAGATTGATGTCAAAGGTTGACGCGGCGCCCACGTTGATCTCGCGAGCTGCAAAACCCGCCGAACTTACAACCAGTACTACATTGGATCCTGTTACCGGGATGCTGTACTGGCCATTTTCATTAGCGTTAACGACTGTCGTGGTACCTTTCTGCTCTACAGTAGCGAATGGAACCGGATCGCCATTGTTGGTTTTTACCGTACCCGTCAAAACCCTTGTTTGGCTAAATACACCCAATGGGAGTATCATCAGCCAACAGATAAGATGGATGATAGTTCTCATTTGAATTAGTTTTTAATGATGCAGTTGTAATTTGAAGACAGGGAAATTAGGCAAAAAGCGGCTTATAAATCTGCAAACACTTGAAAAAATTGGGAAACGATATGCCGAAAGCTACAAAAACCTGCATAAACACGCATAATTTGAAACTCTACACCTTATTTGGCCTGCCGTCAACCGGAACGTAATAAATTTGTTATCCGTTATATATAGTAATCAGATTTCTACATTTTAAATTCAATAGTTATGGCATTTACACTACCTGCGCTTCCCTATGCACACGATGCATTGGAACCGCATATCGACAAACAGACGATGGAAATTCATCATGGCAAACACCACCAGGCTTATGTTGACAATCTGAATAAGGCAATCGCCGGAACAGAACATGAAAATAAATCGCTTGAGGAACTGGTTGCAAACGCCGGTAAAATTTCACCGGCAGTACGCAATAATGGCGGTGGGCACTGGAACCACAGCTTTTTCTGGGAACTGCTTTCCGGTAAAGCAGGCAAACCTTCCGGCAAATTAGCTGACGCGATCAATTCCACTTTCGGATCACTGGAAGCTTTGCAGGAGAAAGTAAATACTGCAGGCGCCACCCGATTTGGTTCGGGCTGGGCATGGCTGATCGTAAAAGATGGCAAACTCGAAGTCACTTCCACACCAAACCAGGATAACCCGCTGATGGATGTTGCTGAAGTAAAAGGAACACCGATACTAGGTATAGATGTGTGGGAGCATGCTTACTATCTGAAATATCAAAATAAACGCCCCGACTACCTGAAGGCAATATGGAATGTGATCAACTGGGATAAGGTAGCCGAGCATTATGCAAAGCAGGGTTGATTAAACTTTATAACATGGAGAAAGCTTTCCGATTGAGGGAAGCTTTTTTTTGCTGCCTTCGGCAGGAGGTTAGCCACGGATTGCACGGATTCACACGGATTAATTTTTACTGCCTTCGGCAGAGGGGGAAGCCACGAATAGCACGAATCACACGAATGGGCCACGAATTACACAAATCGCACGAATGCGCCACGGATTACACAGATTATGTTCCTCCATGACCTTGGTGCACTCCGTGTCCAACAAAACGCAACCCTGCTGTCACCCCGGGCGTTGCACTATAAGAAAACTTGATTAAAAGAAAAACAGACCCGGGACCTTTCTCTACTGTCAAATCTCCATAGATAGAATAACGTCTCAAGTTTGCCGGACGCGCTTCAACAATAAAAAACCAGTGGCAACAAGAGGCTTCAGCCTGTCTCCACTGGCATAAAACAAACTAAATTATTACATATACTTTGTCTTACCCGGCACTGCGATCGGGTAGTATCCATCATCATCCGGTAATACAGGGGGTAAAGCGTCCCAGTCGAATTTCTTTGGCATGATATCAATACCGGAATTGAGTGCTTTATCCCATTCGATGATCTGTCCGCTATAAGTTGCCATACGACCCATGATGGATGTCATGGTACTCTTCGCGCCGACCTCGGCGTCGCTGAACCTGAATTCATTTTTAGCGATGGCCGCGAATAATTCATCATGCTCATTCTGGTAAGGATTGTTCTCCCCCTTTTTATCAAAACGGTATAGCTCCTTTCCTTTCGGGTCTTTGATGACGGCTTCATCACAACGTATCACCCCCTTGGTGCCGATCAGCATTTCATCCACGCGGCTTGCGGTACCAGGAATATGACGGCACTGGCTGTTAAGTACCGACCCATCCTCGTATATAAACTCAACATAATGGTGATCGAAAATTTCACCATGATCTTTTCCCTTTCTAACCTGCCTTCCACCCATACCCTGCGCTCTCACCGGATAGCCTCCCTTGAACCAGTTCATCACGTCGATATTATGAATATGCTGCTCTGTGATATGATCACCGCAGAGCCAGTTAAAATAATACCAGTTACGCATCTGGTATTCCATTTCGGTCTGCCCATACTTGCGCTTCCTTACCCACACGCCGTCGTTGTTCCACCACACCTGAGCGGAAGTGATATCACCGATCAAATTTTTCCTTTTGTACAATTCGCGGTATGAATTCTGGTAACGCCTTTGCAGGCCCACTACCACATTTAATTTTTTCTGTTTCGCGATTTCAGCCGTATCCAAAACTCTTTTTACACCTGCAGGATCCGTAGCCACTGGCTTCTCCATAAAAATATGTTTGCCCTGTTTCACGGCTTCCTCAAAATGAATGGGCCGAAATCCCGGGGGTGTGGTCAGGATCACCACATCGGCGAGGGGTATCGCTTTTAGGTAACCGTCGAAACCAACAAACCTTCTTTCAGCCGGTACATCAATCCTGGCTTTCACCGTAGGATCTTCATTGATCAAAGTCTTATAGCATCCTTCAAGGCGGTCGCTAAAAGCATCAGCCATGGCGACCAGTTTTACATTTTGCCTGGCAAGCAATGCCTGCATAGCCGCTCCTGTACCGCGGCCTCCACAACCGACCAGGGCTACCTTAATAGTATCATCGGCGCCGGAGAAAAAATTAGCACGACTCAAAATAGGTGCTGCCAGCAAACCGCCCGCGATAAGTGAGGACTGCTTTACAAATTCACGTCGGCCGTTGTTTTGGTTATTTTCTTTATTACTCATTGCATGATTATTTTATGTGCATTAAAATCCTAACCAGGTTTGAAAAAATGCTTCCACTTCCTCAGCTGACGGTTGCTTTACCGGTCGTATGATCCTAAAACCCACAAACGGCGCATCAGCATTCCACCAGCGACTCTTAGGGATTTGTGGATCGCGACGGTTCCATACTGGATCAGATATCTGCCGGTTGGCGGCCCGCAAATCCTTTGCTTCACTATTGTATGCCCCACCTTTTACGGTACGGGGATGTCGCGTGTCAGCCAGCCGAATAGGATCAGTTGCCGCATCTGCTAATGTTGAATAATAATCCGTGGCATATTGATCCAATACCCACTCTGCCACATTGCCCAACATATCATAGAGCCCCCAGGCATTTGGTTTTTTCTGTCCAACCTTATGATACCTGTTCTCACTATTATTCTTATACCACGCATATTGATCCAAGTCCGCGGGGTTGTCTCCAAAGGGATAGATTGTTGTGGCCCCGGCACGACAGGCATACTCCCACTCGGCTTCCGTGGGCAGTCGGTAAAAAATACCGGTTTTATTATACAGCCATTTACAATACATCAGGGCGCCGTAATGCTGCATGCTATTGGCAGGGAATCCACCGTCTTTTCCCATGCCCAATGTCATATCAATATACGGCGAACTGGGCCTTGTGATTGCATCGGTTGGAATATTCTGGCTAAGTGAAGCATCAAGAAAAAACAGGTTGAACTCGTCAAATGTCACTTCATGAGCACCCATCCAGAAAGGACTTATGCTGATACTCTTTTGAGGCTGCTCATCCGCTTCCTTTTGTTTATCACTATCCGGGCTGCCAATCATAAAACTACCCCCGGGAATAGGTACCATCGTAAACTTTATCGCTGAACCGGGGATCTGCTGGTCATACTTCTTGAAACTCGTATCCGGTGCGGATTGCGACCAAGCCGTAGACATCACTATGGTCATCAAGGCTAGCAGAATTGGCTTTCTCTTCATCGCTTCGAAGATAAACAAGATATGATGTAAACAGCATGGCCCATACGAGATTTGAAACATTTATACAATCGATTGCGCGGTTCGGTTTTATTGAAAAGTTTTATTCAAACTAAAATAATATCATTTAAATTGAAGGCTCAACGATATATATGAACCGCAGAAATTTCGTACGCAACGGACTGCTGGCCGGAGCCGCTGTGACAACCCACCCGCAAATTTTAGGAAAATCCAACAACATGGAACTCGCAGACAAGCCATTTAATCTCAACTATGCCTTTCACGATGGCATGTTTAAAAACCTGGGCGGAAATGATTTTATCGACCAGATTAAATTTGCCTATGATAAAGGTTTTCGATCTATAGAAGACAACGGCATGATGTCGCGCCCCGTAGAACAACAGAAAAAGATCGGGGAGACCTTAGCAAAGCTGGGCATGACCATGGGTGTGTTTGTGATCACATCGGATAGCTGGCACTGGAAGACATCGCTGGCTACCGGTAAACAGGAATGGATCGACAAAATGATCAAGGATTGTAAAGAAGCTGTAGAAGTCGCCAAACGATGTAATGCCAAATGGGCAACTGTTGTGCCCGGAAATTATGAACGGACATTGTCTTTTGAGTACCAGACTGCGAATGTGATCACCGCACTCAGGAAAGGCGCTGAGATATTGGAACCACATGGACTTGTGATGGTGCTGGAACCCCTGAGCGACAACCCAGACCTGTTTTTACGTCACTCGGATCAGACTTACATGATTTGTAAAGCAGTAAACAGCCCTTCCTGCAAGATATTATTTGATATGTACCACATGCAACGCAACGAGGGCGATATCATCAATAATATCAACAAGTCATGGGACGAGATCGGCTATTTCCAGATTGGCGACAACCCGGGAAGAAAGGAACCTACCACCGGAGAAATGAATTATAAAAATATCTTCAGGCATATCTACCATAAAGGCTACAAAGGAATCATGGGCATGGAACATGGTAATGCAAAACCGGGTAAGGAAGGTGAACTGGCGCTGATTGAAGCGTACCGGAGCACGGATAATTTCTTGTAGTGCAGTGGGAACTTTGAACGGAACGGAGTTCCGTTCTACCTTAGTTCCCTATCATCATCCAGGTAACTTTCAAAAAATGAGCACTTATTGCATCCATTGTTTAAATGCGCTGGCTTTTTCCCTGCTTACTACCACTGCCTGCGCGGGTGAAGGGTGCATGGTTGCCAGGAGCTTTCCATTAAAATAATGCGCGATCTCCTTCACTGCACGCCGGTTGATTAGATACTGGCGGTTTGCGCGATAAAATTTACGTGGGTCTACCATGGTCGCCAGTTCGTCGAGCGACCGCTCCTCTAAAACTAAAGGGGTTTTATCAAAACGAGTACCGATGACCACGGCATTCTTTATTTCAAACCATGCGAAATCATCTACAGGTACAGGGATCAACTTCTCCTTAAATGATACCAGGAAATTTTCACGAAAAAGCTGGGTTTCGCTAAATAGCTTCTGCAATTGCCCGATCCCGGCAAACTTAAATGGAGCCACTGCCTCATTTTGTTTTTGGTACTTAGAAATAGCTTTCTGTACCCTGGGCTTACTGATAGGTTTTAGTAAGTAATCAATACTATTTACCTCGAAGGCCCTGATCGCGTAGTGGTCATATGCAGTTGTAAAAATTATCGGCCATTCTACTTCAACCGTCTCAAAAACTTCGAATGCCTGACCATCAGAAAGCTGGATATCCATAAAGACCAGGTCCAGAGCCGGCCTGGCGCTAAAAAACTTTACTGCATCCTCCACACTATCGATAACGGGATAAAAAAAACTCTCCCCGCAACACTCGAAGATAGTATCCCGGAGCTGGTTTGCCGCCAGCGGTTCATCTTCGATAATAACTACATTCATTTTCTACAAGTTTCAGATTGATAACTTCTTTCATACGACATGGAATACTTTTTTCCTAACAAGGGAATCGACACTTTAAAAACGCCGTCCCGCCGGCTTATCTCAATTTCCTTTTGACATAAGTACTGGTAACGCTGATTCAGGTTATACAATCCAAGTCCTGTCCCGGGTGCTTTTACCCTTTTCTCCTGCATCGGGTTACTTATGGTTAGCATATTATCCATAGCTTCAACTACCACCAATAATGGCTGCCTGGCTGAAACAATATTATGCTTCACCGCATTTTCTAAAAGTACCTGCAGCGACATGGGTGGAATCAATAATGAATTCACTTGCTCCTCGATACGGATCTCCAGCTGTAAAGCTTCTCCATGCCGCTGATGAAGCATCGCGGCATAGGACTGCACCACCTCCAATTCCTCTGCAAGAGTTACCAGGCTTTTATTCACGCTATTTAGTACATACCTGTACACGTCAGACATATTTCCTACAAATGCCCTGGCCGCATCATTCGTACTTCCTATCATGGCGTTGATGGTATTAAGCGAATTAAATAAGAAATGTGGGTTGACCTGGCTTTTCAAAACTTCGAAACCTGACTCCAAATTTGCTTTTTCCAGTGCCTGGTTTCGGGTCCGCATCTCCTGGTTGTTGATCATGAGCCTGTAGATCTCGGAAGCCAGCAAACAAAGAATGATCTCAAAAGCCAGGGTAATGCTGAATAAAAAATCCTGGAACTTTTCCGTCACAGCAAATCCTGATGTGTTGCGGTTATAGCCTATAGTGGCAGCCCTGATTACTGAGTACAAGACTAAATTAATGATAACACGCTGGTAGAAACTATTCAAATCAATCCTGGCACGTTTAAAAATCAACCGAAACCTTGATGTATTGATGAAAAGGCATAATACGGCCACAGCATAAGTAAAAAGCAATTTCAGGACAAATCCATCGCCCGCATCCTGAAAACGATGAGTTCCTTCAAGATTATTGAATTTCACATATAAGATCATTACGAGCCTTGGCAAGGTCATGACCAGTGTAATGATCAAAGCGCTTAAAAGAAGTACATTTATCTTCTCCCGGTTCCTTATGCTTTTCAATATTTTCATATGCACGATTAATATCAGCGTAATTCAAACTGCATAAAAAATTCCCATATCCGGTCGTTCGCATTAATAACTTTAGAAGGTTCGTCGCCAAAGCGCCTGTATTTTACAGAACCCGGCCAGGCATGCCCGCCATCCTGCGTGATAATACACTTCATCATCATTTTGCCATCGGCGTTTTCCCAACTCCGCAGCTCATACCCATTAAAATTTTGCACGATCGCAGTGGTATCGCAACCATTACGACCAGCCCAATAATGTAAACCCTCCATGACAGGTGGAAAATTGTAGTCCTGTATACCTTCGCCGCCATGAAGGGGTACTTTTGTATCGCGTGAAGAATGGATATGCAAAACGGGAACAATCCCCTGTTGTGATGGATTTCTTTCATACACCATGGGGCCACTTATAGTTGCAATAGCGGCAATCTTGCCGGGCTGCTCGGCAGCTATCCTGTATGCCAACATCGAACCGTTGCTCATCCCCGCGAGATAAACCCGGGTCTTATTAATACGGAACCGGGAAGGAAGTTCATCGATCAGTGTTGTGATAAATTTTACATCGTCAATTTTGTTTTGCATCGCATGATCACAACATTCGCCGGCGTTCCAGGAACGGATCTTTAACGGACCAGTCGTTCTCTGAACACCATCCGGATATACTGCAATAACTGACTCACGATCCGTTTTGCTACTAAACTCATAGTCTTCTTCAAACTGTGTACCGCTACCGCCAGTCCCATGCAAACCGAATATAACGGCTCGCTTTAAAGTATCATCGTAGTAATTACCAGGGAGCTGAATGGTATAGGTTCTTTCAATCCCATCGATCATAATAGTTTCAGAGAACCGGTATCGTTTTGTATTCGTTCCTTCCTTTGTACAGGATATCTGGATCAATCCGATCATGCATATAAATCCAAATAAGATTTTTTTCATGCTAATAATTTTTTTAATTACCACACTCAAACTATTTACCCCTTCGTGACTTCATTTCCGACTTAAACTCCTGCTGCCGGTTTTTATAGACCTTATATTGCTCCTTTGTAAGCACATCCTTCATTTTCCTGTCGCGCTCCTGGCTGGCCTGTTTAAAATCTTTATACTTACCAAGCCTGCCGCCGCTGCTGGAACGAATAGACTGCAGTTTTTCAAAAAAGTTTGAATTGATCGCTTCCACTTTCTCGGACTGCTCGTCGGTCAGATTTAGCTCAGCTCTGTAAGCATCCATTTTTGCTTTCATTTCCTTTTTCTGCTCCGTGGTAAACCGTTCGTTTCCGCTTTGCGCCTTTAACCCCAGACTTACTGCCAAAAGGAAAAGGGTAACCATGATTAATTTTTTCATTGTATTTTTTTTTTGAAGGCTAAAGAAAAATCGTATAGCTGGCGAAGTCAAGCCAAAAAACAGTGAAGCAGTATATTTTGATCTGGAAGCTCGAAAACCGACATCGAATGTTTACATAGGAATGGCAAAACAAAAAATTGTAGCCAGAAAATTGCATACCGTTTATAAAAATTTAGAAGAAAAAAAACCACCCTGAGCCGGAAATTTGCGTGAGGATTATTTTAAGAGATTCATATATGTCGTTGAAACTTGCCCAATATCTAAAAATGAATGCTGCCCTGCCGGCTGACCTGCTCGAGGAACTAATGACCAGTTTTACCCGGCACGAATTAAAAGCCGATCGTTATGTCTTAAGAAAAGGACAAATCGCAGATAGTTATTATTTTATTGAAACGGGCTGCTTCCGAAGCTTTTATATTACCAACGATAAAGAATATACCGTCTGGATCGAATCACCCGGCGAACTGGTTTGTGAAATTAAAAGCCTTCGATTGCAGCAACCTACGGAATACTGTATGCAGACCCTCGAACCAACCGTTTATTTATCTATTAAGGCATCGGTATTTGACAGACTGGTGGAACAGCATCCCCCGTTGCAAAAATTCATGCTACGTCTTTGGGAAACAAGGTTTATGATCGCGGTTGACGGGCTAAGGGCGTTTCAAACCCTTGGGGCAAAAGAACGCTATGATTTTCTGCTCAGCCATTTTCCCAATTTTGAAAAGCTTTCCCTGCAGCAATTGGCTAATATTCTCGGCATCACTCCCTCGTCCTTAAGTCGTATCAGGAGACCCGTATAATTTTTTGCCATTTGGCAATTTTCAAAAACAAATTGTTTGGAAACTTGCGTGGTAAATGACGCTTTTGATTTGCGAATTAGGAGATGGAGTGCAGGGAGGAAACACGGGAACAAAGAGATTTTTTCACGAAAACTCTATTTTTTTAAAAACGCAAAACCATGAATGACCAGTTGATCAT
>JAEZRB010000108.1 GCA_023412975.1 Bacteroidota bacterium
TATAATTCTTTTTATTTCCCTCGCGACTGTTGATATCGAGTACCGAAGCCAGGCGACCACCAAAACGGGCAGGTATACTGCTTTTGTACAATTCAACATCCTTGATGATCTCGGGGTTGAAGGCCGAAAACATGCCAAAGAAATGCGAGGGATTGTATATGGTAGCATCGTTGAAAAGTATCAGGTTCTGATCAGCTGAGCCACCTCTAACATTGAAACCGGTACTGGCTTCGCCTACAGTCTTCACACCAGGGAGACTGGTGATCACGCGGAGCACATCGGCTTCACCAAATACGGAAGGCACTCTTTTAATATTATCAATGCTCAGTCTTTCTACACCCATCTGCACGCGATTGATGTTGATCGTTTTCTTGGAAGATACGATCACTTCTTTTAGGGTTGTAACCGTTTCGCGCATATCGATGTCCAGCTTGCCATCAGAGTACACAGCCAGCTGGAGTTTGGTATCTTTCATACCGATACCCATGATATTCAAAGTATGTTTACCCGCAGGCACCGACAACGAGTAGTTGCCATATGCATCGGTTACGGTGGCAATGGCATTATCAATGAACACAGATGCATTGATTACAGGCTCGCCGGTCTTCGCATTCCGGATCGTACCGCTCACGATCGCGGTTCCCCTCATGGTATTGGTCTTGGTGCCAATCTCATAAAGCTTGCTTTCGGAAGTAACAGCTCTTTCCTTTTTCAATTCAAGCCCATAGTCCACCACGCTGTCTTTTACTACCCAGCTGGGTTGCTGGCCAGTGGCCGGGAAAAATCCCTGTGGCAGATGCGTGATGACCCGAATGTTTTTGGTAATATAAACCCGGTTGTTGTCATCGATAGAAAATAACAGGCCCGAATTCTTCAAAGCCTTATCAAGAACCGAAGACAAAGGCTCATTTTTTACTTCAATGTTTACAAGTGTCGAATCGAGCTGGTTGATATCATAATAAAAATAACAGGGTGCCTGTGATTCGAGTTGCTTAAAAAACTGTTCCCAGGTCAGGTTTGTAAATGAACCGCTGACCAGTGGATCTTTTTTTTCCTGTCCACAACAAACCAGAACAGACATAAAAAATGAAAAGGAAAAAGCCAGTAATTTTTTCATCGCGTTAGTTAGGTGATTGGTTATAGAAAGCTGCCATTTCCATGATGGCCTTTTCCCGGTTTTTTCTGTATTTCAGATTTTGTTGCTTAAGATGATGGACGACGCCCTGCCGCTTGTCCCTGACCAGTTCCAACACAGATTTTTGCTTGTTGATGGCCGTATATCGACCATCCTTAAAGGCATAATACAGGTAAGTGTTGACAAACTTGCGTTCAATGGTCAGGTCCACGATATTTTCTTCGATCCTACGAGTACGTTTTACATAAATTGTCAACGGGCCCTCAATGGCTCGCTGGTAAAACCCACTTTTCAACATGGGATCGGTCTCAGGACCCAGGCGTTCAAAATAAAGCCCTTCATACTGGAACTTTTGTATTCTTTCTCCAACCAGTCGCAAGGGTGTACCCTGGGGATGCAGCAGGATCACTTCATCCATATAGGTATCATACATGATCTGCACATCGCGGTACCATATACCCTCAAACAACACATCACCTTTGTACCATCCACTTTCGGGATAAAATGCAGTTTCCAATACACCGGGGTATCCATAAAACACCCGGCCATTGTGTATAGGTAAGAATTCATCAAGAGTGGTGAAATAGAGTCCGCGTGCCGTATCAGCGCCGGGTTTAAGCGTGGGTGGCTGCAGGTTTTGCCCGCTTGCCTCTGTCAGAATAATAATTGACAGGAGAACAGTTAGTCTTTTCATGTAATTTTTAAAAAATTAATCAGGCCGCCGGCAAATCTACAGTTCCGCAAAATACAAAACGTTCCGTTTGTAAAATAAACCAGAAAACAATCCTAAACAGCAATGTCAGCCGATCAGGTTTAGCTATAGATATTGGGTTTGGTATTTAATGTATAGTCGCCATACTCACTGATCAACTCGGCTACGAGGGCGGTCCAACCTGTTTGATGACTGGCCCCCAGGCCCCTTCCGGTATCACCATGGAAATATTCATAAAATGTAATCAGGTGTTCATTACCGGGTTGACGATAAAACCAGCTGTATTTGCCATAGAGCCGCCTGTTGCCTTCCCTGTCTTTCTGAAATAAGCTGATCACTCTTTTGGTCAATTCGTTGGCTACCTCTGTCAGATTTATTTTTCTGCCAGACCCTGTTGGGTATTCGATCAGCAGGGTATCGCCGTAAAATTCCCCATACCTGCGAATGGACTGAATGATCAGAAAGTTGATAGGCATCCAAACCGGGCCACGCCAGTTGGAATTCCCGCCAAACATATCCGAGGTCGAATCGCCCGGATCATACTGGATACTATAAATATTACCGTCTACCGTAACAGAATAGGGCTTTTCTTCATGGTATTTCGACAAAGCCCGAATGCCACCATCAGAAAGGAAGCCATTTTCATCGAGCAGGGGCTTCAGCATATCTATCAACCTTTCGCGGGGAATGAGTGACATCAGTATTTCCCCATCTTCGCTTCGCTCCTCGTTGGGCCAAAATTTGTTGTTTTTTTTGCGGTAATTTTCAAACCAGGTGATCCTTTTCTTAAAATCCGTGAGTTTGTCGAGCACATGCTTGCTAATCGTTGACACGGCATAAAGGGAGGTAACACCTACGATTGACTGGATTCGGAGCGGGACCGGGTCGCTGTCGGCAACGCAAAGCACATCATAAAAGAATTTGTCTTCTTCGTTCCACAACCCGTGTTGATTCAAAGATTCTGCGATCAATACAAAATGCTCAAAAAATTTCGTGGCGGTATCTTCAAACGACTGGTCCTCCATCGCGATCTCTATGGCCATGTCCATCATATCGAGTGCATAGGTGCCCACCCAACTTGTTCCATCGGCCTGTTCCAATTGCACTTCTCCGGGAAAATGAAAACTTCTGTTGAATACCCCGATATTATCAAGCCCAAGGAAACCTCCCTCGAAGATATTATTACCATGTACGTCTTTTCTATTGATCCACCAGGTGAAATTGATCAGTAGTTTATGGAAAACCTTTTTCAAAAAATTGATATCACCCCTGCCCTTCTGTTTTTTTTCTATATGATATACCTGCATAGCCGCCCAGGCTTGTACCGGCGGATTGACATCACTGAAGTTCCATTCGTAGGCGGGTAATTGCCCATCGGGCTTCATATACCACTCCCGCATCACCAGCGATAACTGGTGTTTGGCAAAAGTGGGGTCTACCACGGCCATCGAAATACATTGAAATGCCAGGTCCCAGGCCGCATACCAGGGATATTCCCATTTATCGGGCATCATGATGATGTCCTGGTTTTTCAGGTGGGTCCAGTCATTGTTGCGGCCGCCGAGCCGGTTATTGCTCACCGGCGTGATACCATCCGATTTATGAAGCCATTCCTCCACATCGAAATGATAATACTGTTTACTCCAGAGGACACCCGCCAGGGCCTGTCGCTGGATACGGGCCATGTCCAAACTGAGTCCATCGGGTAGTATGGCCGCATAAAACTCATCGGCCTCCTGCTTTCGTAAGCGAAAAATGTCTTTAAAGTTTCTTGGAAATGGATTCTCATCAAACTGTCTACTGATACGACAATAGAAAGATTTCGTCGCGCCAGCTGCGATACGGGTTTTATAGACCGGGGAAAATTTTGTGCCCGATTTCTTTGCTTTGAGCTCGTCGAGATTTTGTCCATGAATGATAGCATCATGAAAAGCATCTTTCACAAAAATGGACTGGTTGGGAACACCGGATATTTTTTCCGTGTTTGTTTCATTTTCTGTAAACAAACATTTATCAGTTGGCTGAAAATAAAAATAGTAATCCTCTATCCGCTCATGACGGGCCCTGATAGTATTTTTATTGACATAACTAAGCTCAGGTTTTTGTTTTAAAGTGCCCTGTGCCCAGCGATTATAAAACCATAGGGTTGGCAATAGCGTTATTTCCGCGGTTTTGCTGTAACGATTGGTAATATCAATCCTGATAAAAATATCCTGCACGCCTTTCTTTGCATAGCTGACCTGCACATCGAAATACTGGTTATTATCGAATATACCCGTATCCAGGATCTCATATTCCGGGTCGTTTTTACTTAGCTTACTATTTTCTTCCCGGAGTTTATCATATGGAAAAGCCTGTTGTGGATACTTGTACAGGTATTCCATATAATAGTGCGTGGGGAGGTTATCGAGATAATAATAAAGTTCCTTTACGTCCTCGCCATGATTGCCCTGGGGATTACTCAGACCAAAGAGGCGTTCTTTCAAAATAGGGTCTTTACCATTCCACAGCGCAATGCAGAAACAGAGGTTCCCAAAATAGTCGGAAATACCAGCCAGCCCGTCTTCTCCCCAGAGATAGGCCCGGCTATGGGCATCATCAAAGGGAAAATAATGCCAGGCATCCCCATAGACGCTATAGTCTTCACGTACTGTACCCCATTGGCGCTCACTCAGGTATGGCCCCCATTGCTCCAATGGGATGGCTTTGCTGGCGTTGAACGCCAGTCGCTGATGTTCTGCTGTCATGCGATTATTTTGTCGTCAAGGAAAGATGGCAGGCAATCCAATAGATGTGAAATTAATACATAATGAGTAATTGGGGGCCCAGCACAGAATCCTGTTTGAGCATGAAAATTGAATTTCTCATAGTGAGACCATCGAAACTTTCGCCCCCGATGGGGCTTTAACGGATTTTCATCAGTTGGTGAAGCTAATGATTCGAGATAGGATTTTCATCAATTTCCTGGGCTCGAAATACTTTATCGACCCGGCCTCAATTCCTGAGATTTGATGGCAGGTAGGTTAATTTGAAATCGAAGTTGTAATTAAGCTCCGTTAGGATCGGCGTTTTGGTAGAAATACGTTTGTTTTTACACCTGAACCCCGAAGAGGTGACGATATGACAAGATCTTTTTGACATGATTCTATAATATCCTCCCTGGATTTCACCACCCAATTCCCAATCCCCAATCATTATTGTCCGGGGAACTCTGGAGTACTATAAACCACGGCGGGCACGGTGAGCACAGCGAAAGCCGTTTTCGTGATAAAATCTGCTACGTAGAACAGGACCTGATGCGAATACTTCGCTGTGT
>JAEZRB010000131.1 GCA_023412975.1 Bacteroidota bacterium
ACCTTTGTATGAAGGCGCCCTGGCCGGGAATTCTACGCACAACCTATGGAGATCATGAACGTTGCCGCACCAATTATTTCGCGACATATGAAAACCTGTATTTCACAGGTGATGGCGCCTTGAAAAATGACGAAGGCTTTTACCGGATCACCGGTCGCGTAGATGATGTGCTGAATGTGAGCGGACATCGTATTGGTACGGCTGAAGTGGAGAATGCGATCAATATGCATGCTGGTGTGGTGGAAAGTGCAGTAGTGGGTTATCCGCACGATATAAAAGGACAGGGGATTTATGCTTATGTGATCTTTAGTGGTCGACATGTGGATGATGAGCTGACACGTAAAGACATTTTGCAAACTGTGAGCAGGATCATCGGGGCGATTGCCAAACCTGATAAGATCCAGTTTGTTAAAGGCCTGCCCAAGACCCGGAGTGGCAAGATCATGCGGCGGATATTGAGAAAGATCGCGGAAGGTGAAACTTCTAACCTGGGTGATACTTCGACGCTGCTGGATCCGGGGGTGGTGGATGAAATAAAGGCGGGTAAGATCTAGAGCTCTGCCTGCGGCAGGGAGGGAGCCACGGATTGCACGGATTACACGGATTTTGGCTGCCTTCGGCAGAGGGTGGCCACGAATAGCACGAATAACAGCCACGGATTACACTGATTACACGGATTTTATCTGCCTGCGGCAGAGGAGGTGGCCACGAATTACACGAATAGCACGAATAACAGCCCCGGATTACACGGAATTCACAGATTGAATTCTCCGTGACCATCGTGCAAACCTTCGTGTACTCCGTGTCCTCAAAGAATTTGATTTTGCCACGGATTGCACGGATTACACGGATTTTATCTGCCTGCGGCAGAGGAGGTGGCCACGAATTGCACGAATCACACGAACGGAGACACTGATCACACGGATTTGCACAGATTATATTTATGCCCTCTGTGCCCTTCGTGCTAGTCATTGTGGCCTTCGTGTCCTGAAAGAATTTGAATTGCCACAGATTTATTTCACAGATTACGCGGATGGCAACTAAGGAAAAGGTTGAGAATAAAAATCAGAGGGAAATCAATTAGTGCAATTCGTGCCATTCGTGGTCGCCCTGCCACAAAATAATAAAGCAGCCGGATCTGCTGCTTTAAAAGGTTTTTCGAATATCGTGCAATAATTTGTGTCCTGATAAAATTCAAAAACCATACCCTTTCCGCCTGTTCTGGGCTAGATTGAAAATTTGGGGAAAACTTCGTTGTTTTACCGATTTTCTAACGTAAAAATCCTTAGTATTATTTCCTAATGACCACGCTGGTGCCGATCGGCGTGAAGGCATATAACTCCAGGAGATGGTCTTTTTTCATTGAGATACAGCCTAGTGTCCAGTTCTTATATTTATCTATAATATAATCTTCACGTGGCCAGGTACCGTGAATGCCAATCGAGCCGCCGATACTCGCGTTGGAAGGAATTTCGCCCCGCCTTTTACGGGCATTGAATTTTTCCCAGCTCTCTTTGTTGGGATAGTCGATCGCCAGGAAACGATACCATTTTTCATGCACCCGTTTGCTGGTGATACGGAAACTTCCTTCCGGCGTCTTCTTGTCTCCCTCCATTTTTTTATCATCGAGGTTGTTGCTGCCAAATACCACGGGGAAAGTGGCATACCAGCCCTTATCGTCATATACGCTCAATTCATAATCGGATTTGTCGATAACGATGGAAATAGTGCCTACAGGGCTCGTGTTTGTGCGTTTGACACTCCGGGTAGCAGATGAATTATTCTTCGATGAATGTGGACTGAAAAATAATAAGCTGCTTCCCAATAACACGGAACTGAATAGAAAAACACTTTTCATAGTTGATCCTTTACCGTCGATTATTTAACGGATGTGAATGGGGTTTATTTTTGGTGTGGAATTCTTTAACGAATGCTTTGCACCACACTGACCCGGGCAACGGTATACAAGAATACGCATTCAGCAAAAATGATGCAAAGGAAAAACCCGCTGAAAATTTTCAGGGAGTTATGCACAGGAAACTAGATATGTTTAAAACTTATATAGTTAAATTGTTTGGCAAGATTGTCTGCCGGGGAGACGGGAAGGAGAGAAGAAGCTAAGAAAAATTGCTTCGTGTTTCTTCGTTTATCACAAAATATTTTTTGCCGGGGAGGCGGTAAGAAGGTAAGAAGGTAAGAATATTAAGTTATACTAACTGGTAAAAACGGGAAAGCGGGAAGGGTGTTCCCACCATCTTCCCGCTTCCCGGTCAATATTTATTAATCTTTCCGTCTAACGTTTTTAGGTCTTAAATGCTTTAGCACTTTCTCCCCCGTCTTCCCGTCTCACCGGCCAATTGAATCCTTTTTTACCAGTTACTAAAACGCAAGCCAACATTATAAGGTGTCAGGTCAAGTCCTTTTTCAAACATGCTTTTGAATGCATAGGAGCCATAGATTTTGACAGGTCCTAATGCGATCTCGCCGATATAAGACAGTTTCCATTTACGCAGGTCAAAATCGCTTTTTACTTTATCTACGTCACCGTCTTTTTTGGTTTTTTGTCTCGCACTATAAAGCCAGCCTGCACTTACACCCGCACTGAATCCAAAATTGTTGCGCTTGTTGGGTGTGAAATTAAAGTTCACCATCAGGGGCACTGTGAGGTAGTCAGCCGCGAATTTGTTTTTGCCCAGGTCACTATTTCCGAGATCGATTAGCGTTGGGCTTTCAGAAAACCGGATGTCTTTATTTTCAAAATGATAGTTGTTGAGTTCAAGCCCCACACCATATTTCAGGTTCACCACATGTTTGATCACATTCAGTCTTTGCATAAAGACCCAGAGGTTGACATTCCTGGACTTTCCTGCACGTGCTTTCAGATCGTCTTCGCCTACATTGTTGTCGGTAATAGCGTTTGGATAGACGCTCTTGTCAACATAGTTGGAAAAACCGATATCAAATATCCACCAGTTGGTGCTCAGGTTGGCGGGCTTGTCGCTGCTCCTGCGGTTCCGGATACTGAAGATCTTATCACGTTTGCGGGTTGAGTCATAGTTGCCGCCTGGTTCACGGATGATGACCATGCCGCCAATCTTAATTGTATCAGTAGTCTGTTTGGGTATGGTATCTGTTTGTGCAAAGCCAGTCATTACGGCACACAATACGACACAAAGGGTAAAAAACCTTTTCATATAACTTAGTTTAAAATGCTTTTTATATTTTGATTGCTAAACCTGCCAGGAGCAAACGATCTTCATCATCGGTTGCTTTTATATTGGTGTTCTTTTCAAAGGTCCGTGTGACTTTCCGGAAAAATCCACGGAGTTTGTTTTTCTTACCATTCTGGCCTTCATCACCCGGTTCAAATGTTTCAGCTGATGTATTTGAAGTGTATAACGCACCAGTAGTCGCAGGTGTTACAGCTACTACCGGACTTGTTTCATTAGAATTTGTTAAAGGCGTTTTCCCGGTTGGTTCCACCATCGCGATAGGATTTTCCTTTGAAATGTTGTTGATCACATTCGGATTATAAATTGGCTCGGTTAAATCGTTTGATTTCTTTTTCTCTGGAACTACTGCGAGCTCTTCTTTATTGATGATATCAGCAACATTGTTTTCTTTTAACCTTGTATCCGATTTTACAGGATTATCAACGACAGCTGATTTTTTAGTATTCGCTGTTTCTGCTTGAATGGGCTCTGCCGGTACAACAGCCAGGGGTTGTTCAGTTGGATCAGTATCTTTTATTTCTTCCCTTATTGCAGGTGTAGCAGGCGTGCTTTGTTGTGCCGGTACGACTTTCCTGTTTTCCACATTGGCAATATCGGCCGGTTTTTCTTCATTTGAATTAAACAACACTACTGCTGCAGTGCCTACTGCCAGCACCAGGGAGGCGGCAATCGCAATGCGGCGCCAGTTGATCGCAATAATTCTCACCTTTTCTTCCCTGCGATATAAAATAGATTTATCTCCGAAGACGATATTTTCAGGTTGTAGTTTTGTTTTCTGTAAAACTTCAAGCTCTTTTTTAATAGCTGGTCTTTCTGCAACAAACTTTTCCAGCATTGTTTTTTCCGCACCTGACAGCTCGTTGTCGATATAAGACAAGAGCCATTCTTCGTAATTATCTTCTTTTATTGTAGCCGACTCAGTTTTCAAAAGAGATTCCTTACCGTTAAACACCACGTCTGTATCCACCGGCAACTGGCTTTGGAACAGGATATCCAGTTCTGCTTTCAGATCGGGGTTTTGCTGTACAAAAAGTTCTACCTCGCGGCGGTCTGCGCTGCTCAGTTCATTATCCAGGTAAAGGATAAAGTACTCTTCGTAATTATGACGGGTAATTTTCATGTTAATTTTTTTGGGCGTTAAATGACGTTTTCAATCTTCACAAGATATTCCTTCAATTGCACCCTTGCCCTGTGCAGGTAAACCTTCACCTGGCTCTCGCTCAAACCTGTGATCTGGCCAATCTCATCATAACTGTAGCCTTCATAATCCTTGAGCAAAACCAGGGAGCGCTGGGTTTCACTAAGCCGGCTCAGGGCCTCTTCCAGCACTTTTTTCAGGTTATTGGCGGGCCGGTCCTGTACCCTTGAGCCTTCGCCAAATTCTTCTTTCAGGTGTACCCTTTTTACCTTCCGGATATGGTCGATCATCTGGTGATAGGCCACCGTAAAAAGGTAAGACTTAGAACGTTGCGCGTCCACTTCAGCGCGATTGCGCCACATTTTTTCAAAAGCGGTCTGCACCACATCCCTGGCGTCCTCTTCATGGCGAAGATTCTTCACAATGAAGCGGTACACATTGTCTGCATACGTGTTAACACATTCGTTATATTCCTTTTCAGTCATAAACAGCCGGAGTTCCCGGGGTCCAAAAATACTGTATAAAAACCGGGATTTTTAGGTGATACGACCCGCTGGACCAAAAAGTTACAGCCGGGTAAAAAAAATTTCCATGCTCAAAAGCTGGAGAAAAACTGGCGGGGGAGGTTTTCCCAGATCATTTTATCGCTGCTGCTCTTTTCGCAGCAGGCATCCATAGATTCCTTACAACGTGTCTCTTTGTGTGGCCCATTGGAGGAATATAAAGCCGCGAACACCCCGGCAATCAGTACCAGGGTTAATAAAATCTGTATCGCGTATCTGGATCTCATGTTGGTTGGTTATTGCATTTGACGCAACTATCCGGTAAAATGTTACACCAAAGATAGAAACCTCTTCCAGCCCCAAAAGATAATATTGACAGAAAGCAGGTTATGACCGATGAAAAGCGGAAAATCCCGGGTGAAATGCCCGAGGGGAGCAGTCGGGAGTCGGGAGTTGGGAGTCTGGAGTCAGAAGTTCGTAGTTATTAGTTCGTAGTTATTAGTTCGTAGTTAGTAGTTCGTAGTTGGTAGTCTTGTCCTGATTTACTGACAAGTTTGGTAGTCAATCAGACTTTTTAAAGCTCAGTTCCAAAGCCACTCTCCTTGGGAGAGGGGGTTGGGCCTGCCCGCCGAAGCTTGCGCAGGCGGGGTTAGGCTTTGGTTTCATTTACGTAGGTTTGCGGCTCAAAATTGAAAATATGAATTCAAAATTTGTGCAACGCATTGCCAAAGAAGTGGAAGAAATAAAAACTTCGGGATTATATAAGGTAGAACGGGTGATTGAAAGTCCGCAGGGTGCGGAGATCATCTCTGGCGGGAAAAAAGTGCTGAACTTTTGTGCCAATAATTATCTCGGGTTATCATCTCATCCAAAAGTGATCGAAGCCGCACACAAGGCGATCGACTCACATGGTTATGGCATGAGCAGTGTCAGGTTTATTTGTGGTACGCAGGATATTCATAAAGAGCTGGAAGAGAAAATCTCAAAATTCCTCGGTACAGAAGATACCATCCTTTATGCCGCCGCTTTTGATGCTAATGGCGGTGTGTTTGAACCTTTATTCAATGATGAAGATGCGATCATCTCCGATGCCCTGAATCATGCTTCCATTATTGACGGCGTCAGGCTTTGTAAGGCACAGCGTTTCCGTTATGAGCACAATAATATGGATGACCTTGAAACCAAACTCAGGGAAGCCGCCGGCTGCCGGAGCCGTATCATCGTGACTGATGGTTCTTTTAGCATGGACGGTACAATTGCGCAACTGGATAAAATCGTAGCGCTGGCGGAAAAATATGACGCCGTGATCATGATCGATGAATGTCATTCCTCCGGTTTCCTGGGTAAAACTGGTCGCGGTACACATGAGTACCGTGGGGTAATGGGGAAGATCGATATCATTACCGGCACACTCGGTAAGGCTTTGGGTGGCGCGTCCGGTGGTTTTACATCTGGTAGCAAGGAGGTGATTGACATGCTCCGCCAAAAATCGAGGCCCTATTTATTTAGCAATACCCTGGCCCCATCCATCGTAGGCGCTTCGATTGCCGTGCTGGATATGCTCACCGAGACAACTGAATTAAGGGACAAGCTCGAATTCAATACAAAGTATTTCCGCGAGAAGATGACGGCGGCCGGTTTTGATATTAAACAGGGTGATCACCCGATCGTACCGATTATGCTATACGATGCGGTGCTGGCTCAAAAATTTGCAGCCCGGCTTTTAGAAGAAGGAATTTATGTGATCGGCTTCTTTTTCCCGGTGGTGCCCAAAGGCCAGGCCCGGATCAGGGTACAACTTAGTGCGGCACACGAACAGGCGCACCTGGATAAAGCTATCGCGGCGTTTACAAAAGTTGGAAAGGAATTGGGTGTGTTGAAAGCGTAAACTAAAAATGTTCAGTGTTCAACGTTCCGATTTTGTTGAGCACTGAACATTTCTCCTCTATATTTTTGGCAACTTATAGC
>JAEZRB010000149.1 GCA_023412975.1 Bacteroidota bacterium
TCTTTCATCGGGGCCGAATTTCCAGGGTGCGAAATTATTCTCAATATTGCTAAACATCGTGGCCCATTCGGGTGGGGTATTACTTTCTTCCATCACCAGGTAGCGGCGCAACTGCAGGATGATATCCAGCGGGTTGATACTAACCGGGCATTCCTGTACACATGCATTACAAGTTGTACATGCCCTCAACTCTTCTACGGAAATATATTCATGGAGCAAAGCTTTACCATCGTCTTTGTACTCCTTGTTCTTGTTGATATTCCTGCCAATCTCCTCCGCCCTGTCACGGGTGTCCATCATGATCTTTCGTGGTGATAACAATTTGCCGGTGATGTTGGCAGGGCAGGCAGCGGTACAGCGTCCGCATTCGGTGCAGCTGTAGGCATCAAGTAAATTTTTCCAACTCAGGTCGGTTACATCCTTCGCGCCGAATTTTTTGGGAGCTTCCACATTTTCACCAGCAGCAGGCGCCAGCTCGGGTTGCATCGCGTACAATACTTCATTTTGGATATCCGGCATATTTTCCATTTTGCCCATGGGCTCGAGGCGGCCATAATAAGCGTTGGGAAAAGCGAGTAATATATGCAGGTGTTTTGAGTAAGGCAGGTAATTCAGGAATGCGTAAATACCCACAATGTGTAACCACCAGCAGGCACGTTCCACCATGACTAGCCCATTATTACTCATTCCATCCAGCAGAGGCTGCAGGTATTGCGAAAAAATAAAATTGCCAGTGGGGTTCGCGGCATAGTGATCCGCGCCTCTTGACTGCAACAAGGTATCGCTTGCGTTGAGTGTCAAAAACAAGGTCATCAGCACGATCTCAGTGATCAGGATATAGTTGGCATCGCTGCGTGGCCAGCCGTCGAGATCGCCGTGAATAAATCTTTTTAGCTTCAGAATATTCCTGCGTATAAGAAATACCAGGCATCCCAGCAATACCAGGACAGCCAGCACTTCAAAAGCGTTGATCAGGAAACTATAGAACCCGCCCAGGGGTTGTGCAAAAAGACGGTGTGTACCCAGGAGACCATCCAGCACTATTTCGAGTACTTCAATATTAATAATTATAAAACCTGCGTAGACAAAAAAATGCAATACCGCCACCAGCGGGTACCGAAACATTTTCTTTTGCCCAAAAGCCAGTAATAAAACATTCTTCCATCTGCGGGAGGGTTGATCGGAAATATCTTCATTGCGGCCCAGCCTGATGTTTCGGGCTATTTCCTTTGCCTTTTTAGTAAAAAGACCGATTGCTACGACAGAAATAAGGAGAAATAAAATTTGTTGCGCTAATTGCATGGTGTTTGAATACAATCGCTAATTTACGGGTTGTATTTTAAATGTGTCAAATTGAGTGTATGACCAGCACGGTAAAGAACTATATCATGGATCAGGCAGTAGCAGAACAGAAGATGCGGAGGATGGCCCTGGAGATCATTGAAAACAACTATGACGTGAAGGAACTGGTGCTGGCCGGCATTCGCGATAACGGAACTATTGTAGCCCGAACGATTCAAAAAATGATCGGCGAGTTGTCATCTATCACGACAAAACTCATCACCATCACCCTGGATAAGCGGCAGCCAAAAGATATCGAATTGAGTGAACAAATGGATTTTACCGGCAAGGTCATTATCGTGATAGACGATGTTGCCAATAGCGGTAAAACTTTATTATATGCCCTGAAGCCTTTCCTGGAATTCCATCCCAAAAAAATCCAGTCGCTCGTGCTGGTAGAAAGAAGCCATAATAGCTTTCCCGTTCACTCCGATTATGCCGGACTCTCTATCGCTACCACTTTGCAGGATCATATCTATGTACAGGTGGATGGCGAAACTATCCGGGGCGCTTATATGGAGTAAATCTTCATTAAAACAAGGTAGTATTATTGTTGTTGGTAGGTTGTAACATGCCTTCTGGCATCTCTCGTATTTACTTCGTCGACTTGATGCTATCAGGCGGGTTTATTGACCCTTGCGTTTGCTAATTTTAGGGAGCAAATCCGTTGTTATGATCAAAACATTAATTATAGAGGATGAGAAAATGATCGCAGAGCAGTTTCGGTATTTGCTCATGCGGGCCTCTACGGAAACGGAGATCGTTGGATCATTGTCGACCGTGAAAGAATCTGTGGCTTATCTATCACAAAATGAATCTCCAGACCTGGTCTTTTCGGATGTTCAGCTTGCTGATGGTCTCTCATTTGATATTTTCAACCAGGTGGATGTAAAATGCCCGGTCGTATTTGTAACGGGGTTCGATCAGTTTATCATGAATGCCTTTGAATATAATGGCATAGACTACCTGCTAAAACCTGTTGATGAGAGGGACCTGGGTAAAACTCTGGCGAAGTATAAAACCCTCGAAAAACATTTTACACAGCACGCCTTTATCCGCTCACTTACCAGCCGTCGTAAAACACGGTTGCTGGTAAATAAGGGCACCGAAACAGTTCCGTTAAAAATTGAGGATGTAGCAATCATATATACGGAGAACAAAATTGTATACGTAGTGGATAAAGATGGGAAGAAATATATGCTGGACAGGTATCTTGCTGACCTCGAAAAGGAATTGGACCCCACGATGTTTTTCCGTGTCAACCGTCAGTATATTGTAAATATCGCTTTTATTAAAAGTTATAAGACCTACGAGAAGGTCAAACTGCTGATCGATCTGTCGATGCCGGATCTAAATCACCGTATCATTATCAGCCAGGAAATGGCGCCTTGTTTTAGGAGGTGGATAAGTGGGTTGTGAGCTGGATGCTGGATACTGGATGCTGGAT
>JAEZRB010000023.1 GCA_023412975.1 Bacteroidota bacterium
ATAACTGACAACAGACTTACAGTTGCGATCATACCATATACATACCTGCATACCAATTTCCAGTATATCAACAAAGGGGATATGTTGAACATAGAGTTTGATGTATTGGGGAAGTATATCCAGAGAAGGCTATATTTGGACAAGCAATAACTAACCCATTTTATTTCCTTCATGACAACTGCTGCGCCAAAAAGCGTATACTATCCTGCATTAGATGGCATCAGGGGCCTTGCGATATTGCTGGTGGTTCTATTCCACAATTTCGGGTTCATGAGTTATTTCTCATTCGGTTGGTTAGGGGTGGATTTGTTTTTTGTTTTATCAGGATTTCTTATAACCGATATTTTAATGCGAAGCCTGGGACAGGAAAATTTTCTGCGCAATTTTTATATGCGCCGGGCGCTTCGGATCTTTCCATTGTATTACTTAAGCCTGGTGATCTTCCTGGTTATTCTGCCTGCTTTCAAATCTTTCCCCGTTAACCTCGATTACTATGTCGATAATCAATGGTGGTTCTGGACCTATCTTCAAAACTGGCTGTTTATTCTGAAGAAAACCTCATCAACTGATATACTGCATCACCTCTGGTCGCTTGCAGTGGAGGAGCAGTTTTACCTGATCTGGCCGCTTATAATTCTGATCGTAAGAAAACCGCGCTTATTGTTACTTTTCATGGTCGTAGTACTGCTGTTGTTTATATTGATCCGTTATATTATCTGGGAGAAACAAATTGAGAACCTGGCTTATTTCAACCTATATACGTTTTCAAGGATCGACGGGATCGCTATTGGCAGCATGACCGCACTCGTACATCGGATCGATCAGAATTTTTTAAAGAAAAACTCAACGATTGTTGTGTTATTACTGGCAGCTGCCAACTTTTTATTTTATTTCGTTAACAGCCGGAACAATTTTGGTTTCCCCTACCTGGCCATTGTAGGCTATACCACATTTGCGCTGATGTTCGCAATCCTGATCTATGAAGCTGTTACCCGTGAATCAAAGCTTATCAATCTTTTATTCGACAATAAACTGCTGCGCTTTTTCGGAAAGATATCCTATGGCTTTTATGTGTTTCACTGGCCCGTTTTTATCCTGATGAATCCCGTTTTGTTAAAATGGCTAAAAACAAATATGATCCCTTATGCCGACCTGATCAGTGCGCTGCTTTGTTCGCTGGCGGGACTCTTGATAAGTTTGCTTAGCTTCCGGTATTTCGAAAGTTGGTTTTTAAAAAAGAAACATTTATTTCAACACTAAGACTAGTTTCAATTCCCGGATGATATGGACCTTTCAGAATTAAAGAGACAACGCAGTCGCGACCTCCAACGACATCCCTGGGAAATCGTAAGGGCAGGGATCATTAGTTTCCTTTTAAAAAAATATAATTCAGCACCAGGAAATATAGCTGACGTGGGTAGTGGTGACACCTACGTACTTCAACAATTGAATTTGCCCGGGATTGAAAAACGTATCGCCGTGGATATCGGATACGACGATGAGATCGTGTCACGATTGAAAACTAACAACAACGGAATAGAAATCCATTTCCTTCGATCAAAAGAGGATCTTGAAAATTCCCTCACACCCATCAATCTGTTCCTCTTTCTTGACGTGCTTGAACATTGCGAGGATGACAAAGCGGTTTTGTCTTCCTATGTTCATACTTCAGCTGCAGATGATCGGGCGGCTTTTTTAATCACTGTTCCTTCTTACCAGGGTTTATGGTCTGCCCATGATCAATTGCTGGGGCATTACAGGCGTTATACACGGCGGCAGCTGGAAAAACTTTGCAATGAGGAAAAATTAAAAGTCATCCGATCAGGTTATTTCTTCTTTACGTTGTTGCCCGCAAGATGGATGCAACGAATGCTGGAGCGATCTGGTTTGCGTAAGCCCGTTAGATCAATCGACAACTGGAACGGTTCAACGGCAGTTTCCAAACTTATTTTAGCTATTTTGTGGCTGGATTTCTATATAGGGTATGGCCTGTCAAAAGCAGGCATCATACTGCCCGGTTTATCCTGTTACTGTATATGTCAAAAGTCGCCGTCGTAATACCCTGTTATAATGAAGCGTTGCGCCTGCAAACTGAAGAGTTTATTCACTTTTCGAAAATGCAGCCGAACACGATATTTTATTTTGTAGACGATGGCAGTACTGACAATACCCTTCAAAAACTGGAGGCACTTCAAAAAGATATTCCTGACAGTGTCAGAATTTTGTCGATGCAAACTAATAAAGGAAAAGCTGAAACCGTACGACGGGGTGTAATGGAGGCAGCCGGGGCAAATGAATTTTCACATATTGGCTACCTCGATGCCGATCTGTCAACCAGCATCAGCGAATGGCACCGGCTTTGTCAAATAGCCGTTGACAACAGTTATGATTTTATAATTGGATCTAGAATCAAATTACTTGACGCTGTCATTAAGAGATCAGCATTTCGACATTTCGTCGGTCGCTTTTTAGCCACAGTGATCGATTCCCGTTACAGTCTCGGCATCTATGATACGCAATGCGGGGCTAAATGCTTCACGACAGATCTGGCACGACTAGTTGCGGGAGAACCATTCCATACACGTTGGTTTTTTGATGTTGAAATATTATTACGTATGCGTAGCCGGCTGCCCGCTACCAACGGTGCTGAAATTCCACTGAGGTCCTGGCATGATCCCGGCCATTCACATATCGGCATTAGAAATACGGCAGGAGTATTAAAAGATCTGTTTTCACTGTTTAGGCATTATCCTGTGAGGTAGTAATGGTAATATCAAATCAAAATATATCAAAAGATGGTTACAAGCCGACCTTGTTTTACCTGGCAATCCTGCTGATATTATTGGTAGTGGCTTATTGGCCCATCAGCTTTCACGTTTTTAGTCTGAAGAATGACGCACTCAATTATTTTTTGCCGGTCCGGCGGCTAGTGAGTGAGTCTTATGCGAATAATATTCTGCCTTTGTGGACACCCTATCTCAATTTGGGTTATCCGCTTCACGGCGACATGCAATCGGGAGTATGGAATCCCATTGTACAGTTTTTTTCTCTGTTCGGCACTTATTCTCTTTACACATTGATGCTTGAAACACTTCTCTATATCTTCCTGGGAGGTGTGGGTATGTTTTTCCTGCTTAAACATTTTAGGATCCATCCCGTGGCCAATATACTTGGGGCAACTGCATATATGTTGTGCGGGTTCAACAGTGATTCCTGCCAGTTCCTGAACTGGATTGCAGGCACATCATTCCTGCCATTTGTATTTCTTTTCTATTATCGCTGTCTAAAGGAGTCATCGCTTGTTCAGGGAGTTTATACAGGCACAGCGCTATTTTTTCTTTTTGCCTGCGCCTATCCTGCCGACTTCATCATCACCGGCTACCTGATGACGGCCATGCTGGTAGTTCACATATTTCGTTTGTGGCGCAAGAAAGAAAAAATATTCAGAGCACGATTTATTTGGTCACACATGGGGCTTCTGCTGACTTTCCTGGTATTGTCGGCACCGGCCATACTCTCCTATATGCAAAGCCTGCCTTTGCAGGAAAGAGGCAGTGGCGCCAGTTTTGATGATGTTATGAGCAACCCGCTGCACCCTGCCCTCTTGAGTTCCTTTACTACTCCTCTCGGCATCTGGAAAATGCCGAATGTTTCAATCACTGACCCACTTGTTAGAAATTCATATATGGGACTTGGTGGATTTGTCTTATTGATGGTCGCGCTTTTGTCCAGATCAGCCCATCCCCTGCTACGGTTAAGCAAATGGGCCCTGCTCATTTTCCTGCTTTTTAGTCTTGGCGAATATGGAGGTTTACGCATCCTATCTTATTACATTCTCCCACTGATGGATACTTTCCGCCACCCCGCCAATGCAAGAATGTTCACGATATTTTTCGCCTGTATCCTGGCAGCATTCTATCTCGATGCGGTTATAAAAAAAGAAATACAAGTATTCAAAATTCGCCAGGCTTGGTGGCTCACCATCGGGATACTTTCACTTATATTGATACTTTCATTATTCACTCCGGAAGGTATTTTCTCAAAAGATTTATTTGGTTTACTATCGGGGGCTAGTGACGGAAAAACCTGGGGCGAATCTCTAAAATCGAGGTTGGCTGCTATCCGTTATTCCGATATAGTCCTGGTAAACACAGTCATCCAATTGTTCTTCCTTATCCTGTTTTACCACTTCCTGGTGAGAAAGCCCAACTACCGGCGATTTGCATTTATCGCCATTCTTAATTCAGTTTTATTCGCCATGCTCTTTCAGCCTTTTACGGTGGTGAAAAAAGCAAGAGCTTCTGAAATACAGGGATTGATCAACGATGTGGCGGTTGAAGGATATCCTTTACCCGCGTTGGATATCTCACTTAGCGAAATGAGCCGAGACAATGAGAAGTATATGCTCGAAATCGGCTGTCTTAGCATGTACAATAAAAAGCCTGTTCGTTCGGAATACCGGATCACACCCAGTAACCTGCTTCGCCAGAATCAGTTCTGGTTCGATACGTCCTTCCGACAGGCCATTATGAGGTATCCCCTCATGTATAGGGCTGATTTCATTGCAGCCCTGGATAAAAAAGACCAGGTACTAAGAGATACCCTGGGGAAATGGGCTGTTACCGGATCAGCAACAGGCATCACTGACCAAACCGGTCAAAGGCCTTATCAAATTCAACTGAAAAGTTTCAAACCAAACCATTTCGAGGGAACCATACGAAGCGAAGTGGATGGATTTTTTGTGCTCTTACAAAGTTATTACCCCCGGTGGCAATTAACCGTCGATGGGAAAGACACACCTATCGAAATGGTCAATACAAGCTTTATGGGTTTTCGTATTCCGAAGGGCGATCACCATTTTGTACTTCATTACCAATCTGGTGACCTGAAGGTTGCTTTTATAATTAGTCTGCTGGGTTTGGCCGGTATACTGATTTTGTCAGTATACCGGGCGCGTCGTCATCGCATCAAATACATTTTGCCATAACCCTTATTAAAATACTGGTCGGTATTATCGTCCTTAGCCTTGTATTTATCCAGTGACTTACCGTTGAGGTTGGTTATGACCCGGTACAGGTAAATACCATTCGCAAGTTTTTGTCCATACTGGTCGGTTCCATCCCATTTGAACTCGGTGATATTTCTACCGATATGCAGCGGGCCCAGCTCCTCCTTGGTGATCTCTCTCACGATCTTACCGGTAATAGTAAGGATCTGTATCCGGATATTCTGAGGCACTTCACTTCCTGTAACCGTAAACACGAATGCCGTAGATGTTGTAAACGGATTGGGATAGTTGAGCATATTGGATATCATCGGCTTGTTGATCACCGTGAACGCCACTTTGTACTCTACGTTACCCGCCAGGTTGCCGCTCTTATCCTTACCAGTAATGATCAGTTCATATTCGCCATCGATGGGGAAATAGGGCGTAAAGTTTACGCTCGCAGTATTGGAACCCAGATCAGGTGGTGTAAGCTGCAGGGTATCGCTCGAGCTGAAATAATAACGCCTTGGTTCCGGATCGTCTGGAAATTTCACTTTCACATTAAACAAACTGGTATCATTCAACGGCAGGGATTGCAGTTCATCGCTAAGCTTGATAAGTATCTTCGGTTTGGCAGAAACGATATCCTTATTCAGGATATGCGTACCATCGAATGTAACGTCCATCACCGGGTTGAGACTATCGGGTATCACATACAGGTTGCGGAATGCGTAGTTGTTGAACAGGTGCTGCTCCGGCTGGTCATCATCCGGGTTGAAATTGACAAAGACCGTATTGTTTCCTGATAAAGATTTCGTGTCGATATTAACTTTCAGCTTGATGGTATCTGCCGCTGCGAGCTCTTTTTGCCGGGGTATCGGGATGATATTTTCAATATTGTTACCATCGGTGATACTCATTTTCACTTTAACACTATCGAAGTCGATCTTGCTCACATTTTTAAACGCGATACCAAAGTCAACTGGCGCCCCGATTGAAGTCGTATCCTTTGTTTCAAAGTAAATATTTGGAGCGACCGCACCTTCAGGGACCGGATCATAATACAGCTGCCAAAATCTCAACTGGTACGGAGTGTAAGCAAGGGTATCACTATTATGCATGAAAAGCTTCAGGTAGGGATACTGTTCAGCATCCACACTAGACACATCAAAGGATTTTTGCGCAGCAGGAATTCCGCTGAAAAGCGTATCAACTGAACCGTTTTTTCTAATACCGATGATGCTGGCAAAGGTCTCATCTTTTGTTGGTGTTTCGATTGAATGCCCATCCCATTTAAACTCCTTCCAACCCATAGCAGGCCCTAGAACCGGAGATGCCAGTGTACCACTCTTTTCGATGCCAGATACATCAACCAACATGGAGAAATTATCATAGATACCTTCACCCATCATCCATTGTGGTTCGAATGAGCTATCATTCTTTTTATAAACAAGAGCAAATGATCTTGCTCGGTAGAATGAATCGATTGGGCTTAAACCAGCATCTTTTAAATAGTGATATAGCGAATTCCCCGAGCCATATAATGTTTGATCGTTTTTCCAGTCATCCGCCCATGCCTGCGGGAACGCCGGATACTTAACAGGATCCAATGTAAAATTGCGCACAACAACATACATTCCATCAGGTATGGAATCTTTCATAAAATCCATCATCAATTTCCTTCTCTCAGGTGTGTCGTACCGCCATTCGAAATTGATTTCACGACCACCGGCGCAATTGTTACGCAAGCTGCCAAATCGCGCCAGCCCTAAGCCACCGTTATCCGAGTTATTTATTGTCGTGTTGATCCAGGGGGTCAGTGTTGCGGAATCCAATACATTAAACACCAGGGAAGAGAAATGACAGGTGTTGTGACCGATCTGCGCATTGTTGATGGATAACGAAACGGCCGATTCCTGTGTGGCCGCGGTTCCCCAGCAACCGTGAGTTATGAATACGTCGTTATGCGATTTCTCAAACTCCCAAAGGCGGCCCTCTTCGGAAAGTTCGAGATGCAGATTTGTCGACTTCTTGTGCTGAAAATAATGCGACTGGTTAAACCCTTTACCATTTCCAGGAAGATATACAAATGAGTATACATTCCAGGCTGGTGTACCGCCCGAAACAGCAGCAGCAACACGCCAGTAATAAACCGTACTATCGGTAAAAGTTACTGCAGGGTCAAATTCGATGATACCACCTATGGTCGTCACGGTCTGGTTTTTCTTCAGTGGTGAATCAAAGTTCTCGGTCGTATCAATCTCCATCAAATAGCTTCGGCTGGTCGCAAATGGATTAGCAGACGAAGCCACAAACTTTATATTCTGATCGTTGACGATCGAATAATTAAAGGGGTGTATCGGCTTCACATCATCTTCGATAATATATACTTCTTTCGTGATGGTATTGTTGTTTTCAAACAACTCCTCTACTTTGTTGCCTAGGTCCAGGGTAACAATGATTTCATTCCTTCCTTTATCACGGGTGGGGTTGATCGGCACAACATCTATGACCAGGGAATCCATAAAATTCGAAAACGCTATGGTATCTCTCCTCAATACATCTACGGTCTGGTCAGGAT
>JAEZRB010000079.1 GCA_023412975.1 Bacteroidota bacterium
GGGTATTGTAGGGATTATTTCCGCCTTTAATTTTCCCGTGGCGGTGTGGAGCTGGAATTCAATGCTGGCGTGGGTTTGCGGAGATGTATGTATCTGGAAGCCGTCTGAGAAAACACCGCTTTGCGGCATTGCCTGCCAGCAGATCGTCAAAGAAGTGTTTGAAAAAAATAATGTACCCGAAGGAGTTTGCGGACTGATCATCGGTGGTCGTGAGGTTGGCGAGTGGATGAGCCAGGACGCCCGCATCCCGCTGGTATCGGCAACCGGATCTACCCGGATGGGTAAAGCTGTTGGTGCCGCAGTAGGTGCAAGATTGGGTCGTGCGCTGTTGGAACTTGGTGGCAATAACGCTATCATTATATCTAAAGATGCAGATCTTGATATCGCAATTCTTGGTTCACTGTTCGGCGCGGTGGGTACGGCCGGGCAGCGTTGTACAACCACACGACGCCTGATTATTCATGAAGATATTTATGAGCAGGTCAAACAAAAACTCGTATCTGCATACAAGCAACTTTCCATCGGCAATCCCCTGGATGAAAAAAATCATGTAGGTCCCCTGATCGATAAAGCAGCAGTCCAGCTGTACCTTGACTCGATCGAAGCCTGTAAGGTCGAGGGTGGGAATTTTGTAGTAGAAGGCGGCGTTCTTGAAGGGAAGGGTTATGAAAGCGGGTGCTATGTAAAACCCTGCATTGCTGAGGCCCGGTCCGACTTTAAGATCGTTGAGCATGAAACCTTCGCACCGATACTCTATTTGCTGAAATATAAGACCATTGACGAGGCTATCGCCATTCAGAATGGCGTTCCCCAGGGCCTCTCCTCCTCCATTATGACCCTAAACCTGCGTGAGGCTGAACAGTTTCTGTCGGCTGCCGGCAGTGATTGCGGGATTGCCAACGTCAACATCGGCACTTCGGGTGCCGAGATCGGCGGCGCATTTGGAGGTGAGAAGGAAACCGGTGGCGGCAGGGAAAGCGGTAGCGATGCCTGGAAAGCCTATATGAGACGCCAGACCAACACGATCAATTATAGCACCAACCTGCCCCTGGCACAGGGAATAAAGTTCGAGGTGTAGATACTAGAAAGACAAATATATCGTTGATACTGAACGGTGATGCACTTAGGAAGGTCATGAAATTGAAATGGCCATTCCAAAGTGTTCCATCTGAGTAAGATGATGCGATGGAAAGGATTTATTTAGCATGATTGCTTTCCGTCTCCCCGTCTTACCGGCATAGAATATATTGTATACTTTGATTACTGCTAAATATTTGTAATTTTTACAACCAAACAATATCCTTCAACCCTAACTGCTATCCATGAAAAGGATCCCGCTCCTTGTGTTGTTTTGTCTTTGCGTCTTTATTTCCCGATCTCAACTAAGAATCGCGATTGTTGGTGGTGGACACCAATCGAAAATTTTGGAGGATAATAACCTGCCAGGATGGGATACGCTGCAAAATAATTTTTCCGGTCGTACCGGTGTCCACGTGGGTTTTATGGCCGACCTCAGGCTGTCGGAGCGCTCCAACTTTTATTTTCAGCCGGGCGTACTTTTCTATACCAAGGGAAGAAAATACCAGTCGTCACTGAAAGATTCGACCGTTACGTTTACCCGTCCCTTGCTACCTGATTCTACAGTCAATACCTATTTCCTTGAAAACAGGAAACAATTTCTGAACTACATTGATATGCCCCTGAACCTGGTGTACAAACTCAGGCTGGGCAAGAAAACACATTTTATACTTGGCGGCGGGCCTTACGTTTCATTTTTCTACAACGGTTTTGAGCGAAAAGACATGACCGTAGTGGATGTAAGTCTCAATACCGAAGAAAACAAAGACCTGCCTGTAGGTAAGGGCGTTGGTAAATACTCGACCTTCGATTATGGTGTCAACGGACTGGCTGGCTTCGAATTTGGCCGTGTATTTCTGACAGCAAATTATAGCCGTGGGCTAAAGGATTTTTATGAGCCTGCAGACTACGCAGCCACCAATTATAAACAAGAGATCATGGGCGCCAGCCTTGGGATTTATCTTGGTAAATCAGTTCAATTGACGCCGAAAGACAGGGATGGCGATGGTACTCCTGATAAAAATGATAAATGCCCGGATATTGCCGGTCCGGTGGAACTACTGGGTTGCCCCGATACAGATAAAGACGGTACGCCCGATCCGGATGATAGATGCCCAGGTGTACCTGGTGCAACCGATAATGCCGGATGCCCCTATCCAGATACCGATAAGGACGGGCTGATGGATAAGATCGACCAGTGTCCGACTATTCCTGGACCGCTGGAAAATAACGGATGCCCCTACCTCGATACCGACAAGGATGGTGTACTCGACAAAGATGACAAGTGCCCGGATATAGCTGGTGTAGAGAGATACAACGGTTGCCCCGTGCCCGACACGGACGGAGATGGCGTCAACGATGAAGACGATAAATGCCCCACTGTAAAAGGTTTGAAAGAAAGAAACGGTTGTCCGGAAGAGATCAAAAAAGAGATCGTGGAGAAAGTGGATTACGCTGCCAAACGAATACAGTTTAAGGTTAACAGTGCCGACCTCACCCCATCATCGTATAAAGTATTGGATGACGTTACTGCAGTCCTGAAAGCTCATCCAGTGATCAAAGTGACCGTGGAAGGTCATACCAGCAGTGATGGTACTTACGAGGCCAATATGCGTTTGTCTGAAAAAAGAGCTAATTCGGTAAGGGAATATCTTCTTTCGAAGGGGATTGAGGCCGGTCGCGTGACTGCTGTCGGTTTTGGACCCAATAAGCCCCTTAACGATGGTAAAACGCCTGAAGACCGCGCCAAAAACCGTCGTGTTGAGCTGGAGCTATCCAACCAATATTGACAAACTACCGTCTTAAATCTGCCAAAACCCTGCAATTCCCGCGAGTTGCAGGGTTTTTGAATAATGAAATAGTATGAATGGTATGCGATAATTTCGCGACTTTATTCAATTTTGTAAATTAAATACTGCACATAATGAAGCGATTGATGAAACGTACCCTTTTGATAATCACCACTATATCATTAGGATTGGGAGCTTTTGCCCAAAGAAAAGAAGTGCCCAAAGGCTGGCACCTGATGGACGCGAAGGACAGCGGCTATTTTGGCATCAGCATCGATAAGGCCTACGACTTTGTAAAATCGAAAAATTTGAAAAGCACCCCGGTTATTGTCGCGGTGATCGATTCGGGTATTGACACCCTTCATGAGGACCTGAAACCCATTCTCTGGCGCAATCCTAAAGAAATTCCCGGTAACGGTATCGATGACGACAACAATGGTTATGTGGATGATGTTTACGGCTGGAACTTCCTGGGAGGCCGTGATGGTCGCAACGTAGAAAAAGATTCCTATGAGGCTGCCCGCGTGTACCACCGTTTGAAAAGCAAGTGGGAAGAAAAGGATATGGCGACCGGTACACTTTCGGCGGATGAGACCCGTGAATATAAAATGTGGCTCAAAGCCAAATTTGACGTTGTAGGTGATGTCAACCCCCTCGAAGTAGTGCACGTAAAACGCATGTACAAGGAATTGAAATTAGGAGATTCCATCATTCGCCGTGATATTGGCAAAGAAGAATACAATTGCAAGGACCTTACAGAGTACTCCCCCACATCTGATCAGCCCCGCCGTGTAAAAGCTATCCTGAATAGCATTTGCAAGGGTAATGACAACGACGATATTTCCAATAAAATGATACTCGATGAACTGGAAGGTGATATCATCAAATTCGAAACTGTTGACCGGGCTCCGAAAGAATACCGAAACGAGATCGTACAGGATAACTACTACGATTTCAACGACAGGTTCTATGGCAATAATAACGTCATGGTGAGCAACTCAGCTGCGCTTCATGGTACCCACGTATCGGGTATTATTGGTGCCGTCAGGAATAATGGTGTTGGTATGGATGGCGTGGCAGACAATGTACGCATTATGACTATACGTGCGGTTCCGGATGGTGATGAACACGATAAGGATATAGCACTGGCTATTCGCTACGCAGTGGATAATGGGGCAAAGGTGATCAATATGAGTTTTGGTAAGGGCGTATCACCCGAAAAGCATTGGGTGGATGACGCTGTGAAATATGCTCAAAGCAAAGGTGTACTGTTAGTACATGCCGCGGGTAACAGCCGGCAGAACCTGGACTCCACTTATAATTTCCCAACTCCTGTACTTATAGATAGTAGCAGGGCCCCCAACTGGATCACAGTTGGCGCAAGCGGTGACCCGAAAGCAGGTGGCATTACGGCTGCGTTTTCCAATTACGGTAAAAACGAAGTAGATGTATTTGCACCGGGTGTCAGGATCTATTCTACGGTACCGGGCGGCAACACTTATCAAAACCTGCAGGGCACCAGTATGGCCTCCCCGGTAGTGGCTGGTATGGCAGCATTCATACTGCAGTACTTTCCCAACCTCACGCCGGAGCAGGTGAAAATGGTAATTGAGAAGTCGGCCCAGTCGCCGGGTCTCAAAGTAAAAGATCCGGGCACTGGCGATATGGTCAATCTTTCTGATCTCAGCAGGACAGGTGGTCTGGCGAACGCATACGAAGCAATCAAGCTCGCTTCTACCCTTTCAACTGATACTAAAAAACCGGCTAAAAAACCAGTTAAATCTAAAGTAAAGCCGAAGGTAAAAAGCTAAGGAATATATATGGTCGTTCAAATATGAACGACAGAACGATAAGTTTTGAAAAACCCGGTGTCCAGGTAACACATCTTACCCAGTCACCGGGTTTCTCTTTATCTTTATCCAGTATCCAATATCTGGTATCCAGCACAGGCCTCACCCCCAACCCCCTCTCCTTGGGGAGAGGGGGCAGAACCCTTAATTAAGACATGCCTGTTTGAAGATCCAGTGTCCAATATCCAGTATCGAGTATCTAGTATCAAGTATCCAAACCAAACCCAAAATCTATGCGCCCCGATCTCTCCCGCGTTTCCAGCAATTTCCACGGTTATATCAATCACGTACCTGAAGACGACCTGGCTGAAGCATTTGATAAGCAAAGCGCTTCATTTGTCCGGTTCCTGGACGCCATTCCCAACGATAAATATGATTATCGCTATGGCGATGACAAATGGACCATCAAGGAAGTTTTGCAACATGTGATTGATGCTGAAAGAGTATTTGCCTACCGCGCTTTACGTTTTGCCCGTAAGGACAAAACACCGCTACCCGGGTTTGATGAAAATGCATTTGCTGCAAATGCAAAGGCTGCTTCACGAAGCTGGGATAAACTGGTGGAAGAATTTAAAGTGGGCAGAAGATCATCAGAATTGCTCTTCCTTTCTTTTGATGAAGACCAGTTGCAATCCGATGGCATTTCCTCCAATGCCCCAAACTATGTGCTGGGCCTGGGTTTTATCCTGGTAGGCCATGCCATGCATCATCAGAAGATTTTAAAGGAAAGATATCTTTAGTGATGCTGGATGTTGGATGCTGGATACTTGATAACAATAGGTAATCAGGAAAACCAAGGCATCCAGTATCAAGAAATCTAGTATCCAGTATCCCTGAACCTTAAAACGCTTTTTTCGGCTGCTCTTCTTTCGCTCTTGCTTTTACCAGGTTTTGCTGGCTGATCACATCATTCATCACTTTCACTGCCTGGTCAAGATAGATGTCCTTGCGCAGGTTGCTCAACCATTGGTTAAATCTATCCTGCTTATTCTTATCGTCGGCCCAGCGATTAACTTCTCCAGGCAGAGGGGTAATATTGTTTTCGTTTTTCAGTTTCATCAGCGATTCGTTCTGCGCAAATGTGGAACGGATCTGTTTCTGATCCCTGCGGTATTTATCAAGTTGCAATGAATATTTCCTATTATTCTGACCAGCCAGCCACTCTGTATTTTCTTTGATCAGTTTAAAAGTGGGGTCATTCTCCAGGCGCTGGTTGCTCAACTGCTGGATCACTTTAAGATCATATCCCGCATTCCAGGAGGAATAAGGCGATTTGTTGATCTCATCCCAGGGCAAAGCATCAGGATTGTCTTTTTCCCTTATTTTCAAATGCTCGAGCTGATCGGGCAATACTATATCGGAAGTAACACCACGAAGCTGGGTGGAACCACCATTAATGCGATAAAACTTCTGCAGGGTAAGCTTTACAGTACCCAGGTCAGAATTTGACATTGAGAAACCTGTTTCAGGATCGAGCCCGATATTGCGCTGCACTGTACCCTTACCATAAGTAGACGTACTTCCTATCACCACTCCACGACCATAATCCTGGATTGCCGCGGCGAATATTTCAGAAGCCGAAGCACTGAATTCATTGACCATTACGGCCAGCGGACCTGAATAAAGCACAGATTTATCTTTATCCCGGAGCACGGTAGGTTTGTCTTCCCTGGCTTTCACCTGTACGATCGGGCCATCTTCAATAAACAATCCGGCCATTTGTACTACATCGTAAAGTGAACCGCCACCATTGTTACGCAGGTCGATCACAATGCCGTCCACATCCTGCTCTTTCAACTTGATCACTTCTTTTTGCACGTCCAGGTAGCTGCGGTTGCCATTGGGGTTTTCGAAATCTGCATAGAATTCAGGCAGGAATATATACCCGATCTTGGCATTATCAGATTTTACGATCGCGCTACGGGCAAATGTTTCATCCTGTACAATTTCATCACGGACCAGGGAAACAACTTTTAACGAGCCATCGGCTTTCTTCACCGTCAATCTCACCTCGGTACCTTTCTTTCCGCGTATCAGTTTTACGGCATCGGTAACAGAATAACCTGTAAGGTCTACCGGTTCTTCTTTACCCTGCGCCACTTTCTGG
>JAEZRB010000248.1 GCA_023412975.1 Bacteroidota bacterium
GGCTTATACCATTAAGGCAGAAGCGCATAGTGTACGGGAAATGATAGATGAGGTAACGCAGGTTCTCTACCTGCAGGCCGAGGCTAAAAAGATACATATCGAGAATAAGGCGGCCGATGGCTATAATATTTGGGCCGACCGGGATATGATCAACCTGGTTTTGCGCAACCTTATTTCTAACGCAATCAAATTTTCACCCTCCGGAGCCAGTATATGCGTAGGTACCTTCGACCAGCAAAAAGTAACCGAAATATATGTAAAGGATTCAGGCAAAGGCATTACGGCGGAGGAATTGAAGAAAATCGGAACCCAGGAGTTTTACTCCAGCAATGGCACCGCCCACGAACAGGGCACCGGCCTGGGTCTGATGCTCTGCAAGGAGTTCCTGGCCAAGAACAACGGAAAACTACGTATACAAAGTGAACCGGGAAAAGGCAGTGTGTTCTCCTTTACCCTGCCAAGACCAGCATCATAACAAGGTTTTTTGTGGCAATTTGTGTCTGGCACTACACCCGGATACATTTCCCTATGCCCGCAATTTTGGATTTTTCAGATAAAATATTAGTTTTGTTTCCTACTCTGCCTCAGCTATAATATTCCCAGGTGGGATTCCTGTAAAAGACCTTCTGTAAACTTTAATGAAGACCACTTTTTATTATGGCGAGATCTCTACTCTTGTTTATTCTACAGGGAATTATCATGGGTGCCTTGCAGGCACAGTCATTTAATGTCGATGACCTGGTCAACCTGTCGGCACTTTCTCCAAAGAAATTTGATAGTTATATGTCGGGTAAGGGTTACTTATCCGGTGGCAGGCAATTGCAGGACGATGCAATGGCTTTTACTTTTTTTGAAAAGCAAAAACCCAAGCCAGAGGACTCTGTTTTTGAAAGCAGGAGGGTGGGTTTGTATAAAAAAGATGATCAATACTGCTTCTCGTTTAATACAACCTCACTGGTGGAATACCAGGAAGGTTTGCGTAGACTGATGAATGGGGATTACTTTTTTGGAATAAATAAAGATACCAGTCAGTCACCGCTTTTTTTCCAGCGGAAAAATTTGCGCGTCTATGTCAATACAACGGTGGAGGATGGGATTCCCGTTTATAATTTCACGCTGAAGAAAAAGCAACTACCTAACCTGGTTCACTTTGCGGAGGATTTGCTCAATTTCGATTCCCATCAATATCTCGTAAGTTATTTTGGTGAAGAAAATGTTCAGCGCGATGTTTATTATTTTTCTGAAGACCAGGTGAAGAAATGTTCGGTCCTTTTTGGAAACAGCAACCGGCAGGTGGTATTTGTATGGGAAGACGAGAACAATCTTTGCGATCTTTCATATGTACTTATCAGCGGGATCATTCCCACGGAGAACGCGTTGCCATTTAATGATAATATCAGCCGAAACAAGTGGCCTTTTAAGTGCGGCATTTATTCGGGTATGAATATCCGTGACCTGCTGCAATTGAACGGAAATGATTTTACATTCTATGGATTCGACTCAGACTTCGCGCTGATGGTTGATCCTTCCAATACTGGTAATATCGATTTTAAGAAAGTTGGAATTATGCTTTCCAGCCTCGACGGCGCCAACCCTCCCTTGCTGAAAAGAGCAAAGGTGAGTGCTGAGCAGGCAGTTGAGAACCGTATTGCACTGCACGTTTTTTATATCATGCTCACGCCTTGAGTCACCCGGTATTAGGGATTAGTAATTTGGAATCATTGCTGTCCGGAATAAAATCTTGGATAGTTGTCAGAACCTTTGACCCGCGCGGCATCTATGACTTTTACATTTACAGGGGCTTTGCTTTATTTTTCCTGGAGCCTCTTACTTTTGCTGGCCGTAGTTGAAATGTATCGATGTGTCAGGATACCGCAGCGCACACTGCGGACACAGCGAAGTATTCGCATCAGGTCCTGTTCTACGTCGCAGAATTTATCTCCAAAACGGCTTTCGCTGTGCTCACCGTGACCGCCGTGGTTTATAGTACTCCAGAGTCCCCCGGACAATAATGATTAGGAATTTGGAATTAGGTTCTCCCATTCATAATTACCTTTTTGCTACTTGGCTAACTAGTTCCAAACCCGATAGCTTTCGGGTCCAAACTCCCAGTTCCAATTCAAGTAAGCTCCGCCTCCATATAACTCTCCACAGGCTCGCAGGTACAAATAAGGTTTCTGTCGCCATGGGTGTTGTTTACCCTGCCCACAGAAGGCCAGAATTTGTTGAGCGTGACATAGTACAATGGAAACGCCGCTGATTGACGGCTATAAGAATGCTTCCATTCATCGGCAGTTACAGCCAGTTGGGTATGAGGCGCGTTCTTTAAAGGGTTGTCTTTTTTATCCGAGCGCCCTTCTTCTATTTCTTTTATTTCAGCACGAATGGAAAGCAATGCATTGCAAAACCTATCGAGTTCAGCTTTGTCTTCGCTCTCTGTTGGTTCAATCATAATGGTGCCCGGCACGGGGAAGCTCATGGTAGGAGCGTGAAAGCCATAATCCATCAGTCGCTTGGCTACATCTTCGGCTTCGATTTCTGCGGATTTTTTAAAGGGCCTCAGATCGACGATAAATTCATGTGCACACTGGCCATTGTGATTGGTATAAAGAATGTCGAAACTACCGGCCAGTCGTGCGCGCATATAATTTGCATTCAGTATCGCGTATTCTGTAGCGGCTTTCACTCCCTTCGAACCCAGCATGCGAATATAACCGTAGCTGATCAGTAGTATGCTTGCTGAGCCATAAGGTGCGGCGGAAACTGCACTGCTTTTAGAGCCATCTCTCGTCAACTCCACATGTCCGGGAAGGAATGGTTCCAGGTGTTTTTTCACGCAAATAGGTCCCATTCCAGGGCCACCACCACCATGCGGTATGGCAAAGGTTTTATGGAGATTGAGATGGCAGACATCCGCACCGATCAGTCCTGGCGCAGTCAGGCCCACCTGTGCATTCATATTAGCACCGTCCATGTACACCTGTCCACCATGCTGATGTATGATCGTAGTGATGTCTTTCACCGTTTCCTCATACACGCCGTAGGTACTGGGATAAGTAATCATGACACCTGCGAGGTTGGCACTATGTTGTTCAGCTTTTGCTTTCAGGTCATCCACATCTATGTACCCATTTTCCAGCGCCTTCACTACCACCACTTTCATTCCGGCCATTACCGCGGATGCAGGATTGGTGCCATGCGCGGAGATAGGTATCAGCATGATATTGCGGTGATGATCACCACGGCTTTCATGATAAGCTTTGATGGTAAGTAAACCGGCATATTCTCCCTGCGCACCGCTGTTTGGTTGCAGGCTGCAGGCATCAAAGGCTGTTATTTCACAAAGATATTTGCTCAGTTCACGAACGATGAACTGATAACCTTCGGCCTGGTCCTGGGGTGCAAATGGATGCAGCCGGGCCCAGTGCGACCAGCTAAGGGGTATCATTTCTGAAGCTGCGTTGAGTTTCATCGTACAACTCCCCAAAGAGATCATGGAAGTGTTGAGAGAAAGATCCTTGTTCTCAAGCATTTTGATATAGCGCATCATCTGGCTCTCGCTGCGATGCGTATTGAAAACCGGGTGGGTGAGATATGAAGTACTACGTGATAACGCGACAGGGATATGGTGCAATTCAATGTCTTCACTAATATCGAATGCAACGGGGTCTTTGTCATTTTCGAAACAATTGATAAGATCGTAAAGTTTTTCTACCGTTGTGGTTTCATCAAGTGAGATGCCGATATGAGTTGCATCAATATACCTGAGGTTGATCTTTTGCCTTTCAGCTTTTTCCCTGATCGCCTGCAGTTCATCTGTTTTGATGACGATGGTGTCAAAGAAGTTTTGTGATACCAGTTCGAATCCTCTTTGTTCAATGCTTTCGGCAACGGTTTGGGTAAGCAGGGCAATTCTGCGGGCAATATTTTTCAACCCCTCCGGGCCATGGTATACCGCGTACATCGCGGCCATATTGGCGAGAAGTGCCTGTGCTGTACAGATATTAGAAGTAGCTTTCTCCCTTTTAATATGTTGTTCCCGGGTTTGTAGCGCCATCCTAAGAGCACGGTTTCCATGCGCATCCACACTCACACCGATGATGCGGCCGGGTATATTTCTTTTGAACTCATCTTTTGCAGCGAAAAATGCAGCATGTGGTCCGCCATAACCCATGGGTACACCAAAACGCTGGGCTGATCCAATAGCTACATCAGCTCCGAGTTCGCCGGGCGGTGTCAGCAAGGTAAGTGCCAGCAGATCCGTTGCCATAGCGACAAAAGCCCCGGAGGACTGGACCTTGGCGATAAAGTCACGATAATCTTCGATCGAGCCACTATTGTTGGGATATTGAACGAGAGCGCCAAAGAAGCTTGCATCAATGCCCGCTTTTTTATAATCGCCTTCTACAATCTCAATTCCTACCGGGATGGCACGGGTCAGTAAAACGTCTTTTGTTTGCGGGAATATCCCGGCATCGACGAAAAACTTTGGCCTGTCTATATGATCCTGCTTGTTGAGAAAATTGAAAAACATGGTCATGGCTTCCGCTGCAGCAGTAGCTTCATCGAGCAATGAAGCGTTGGCGATGGGCAGAGCGGTGAGATCGCTTACCATGGTTTGAAAGTTGAGCAGGCTTTCCAGGCGGCCCTGTGATATCTCGGCCTGGTATGGGGTGTATTGTGTATACCAGCCTGGGTTCTCAAAAATATTACGAAGAATTACAGGTGGAGTGATCGTATCATAATATCCCTGTCCGATATAATTAGAGTACACCTTGTTGCGTAACGAGATCTCCTTGATATGCTCGAGGTACTCATGCTCGCTCATGGCTGAAGGTATATTCAGTTCATGTTCCATCCGGATGGCGGCAGGAACGGTCTGGTTCACCAAATCATCAACACTGGGGGCTCCGATCGCCCTGAGCATGTCTTTCGTGTCTTTTTCATTGGGTCCGATATGACGCGGAATGAATTCGTTGGACTGTTGTTCGAAGAGGGTCATTGTTTGTTATGTCGTTTAGTTCTGTAGATGTTCTGGATACTAGATACTGGATGCTGGTTGATGGATAATAGATTGATTATGTGCTATTACACCTTTTATACAGCAACAACGATGTCTAATAAATGGGTGCAAAGTTACGGGAGGAAGAGGACAAAAAAACTGAGTTGTGTAACTGTGGAAAACAGGTTGTTACTTTGCCCAATGGAGCAAGGGATACTGAAAAACTGGGAGAAGAAGTCGGCGGAAAGACAAAAGTTATACCGGCAGTTTCTCCAGCGTGTAGACAAAAACAAGCTGCTTCGCCAGCTTCCCGAACTCCATGAGGAGGCATTTTCAAGGATTGACTGCCTTCAGTGCGCCAATTGTTGCAAGAATTACTCTCCCCGTTTTAAGACAACAGATATCAGGCGGATCGCGAAATATCTCCGAATGAAGGAAAGTGTTTTTATTGACACCTACCTTGTTGTGGATGATGAAGGGGATTTTGTGGTAAAATCCAAGCCCTGCCCGTTCCTTGGTGAGGGGAATTTTTGCAGCATCTATGATCAGCGACCTACTGATTGTCAGCGTTTTCCCTATACTGATGAGGACGTGATCTATAAACGTCAGCAACTCACCCTGAAAAATTCCAGTTTTTGCCCGATCACCTACTTCGTACTGGAAAGACTAGTGGAAGCCGGACAAAAATAATACGACAAAATGTAATTTTGCAGTGCAAAATGTCGTATATTTGAAAAAATAGAAAATTGTGAAAAAGACCCAGAAAAAAAATGATGCCTACCAGGTTTATGACGAGCCTTCTACTGCAAAAGAGCCCGCTGTAAAATACGAAAGTTTCAATGTGATACTGGGTGGAAAACATCGTTCCCAGCGTACCACACCAGGAGATTTTGACCTGATCAAGCTGACCCGTGAAGGTGTAAAAAAATCTTCTCTCAAGTCGCTCGCCGCTTACCTTGGCATACCGATGGAAACCATGGGAGAGTTGTTACATACTTCCTATAGGAATCTTCAACGAAAGGATGATGATTCGGTTTTGGATACTTTAAAAACCGAGCGGGTCCTTGAGCTGGCTTCATTTGTGCAGCGCGGTATACAGGTTATCGGCAGCAGGGATGGTTTTGCCGAATGGCTTCAAAGCCCATTGCTCGCTCTCGGAAATAAAAAACCCCTGGATTTCCTTGATACTTCCTTCGGCATTAATTTCCTTCTTAAGATCCTGGGCCGCCTGGAGCAGGGAGTTTATTCATAGGTCATGGAGGTATACCGTATTTCCCAGGATATGTTTGCAGACGATCTCAACGGCACCGGCGCCAAGTTATATGGTGGCCGATGGAACAGCTCAGGGCTGTCTGCACTGTATGCTGCTTCTACAAGATCGCTGGCCCTGCTGGAAACACTCGCACATACGCCGGCAAAAATGCTCCAGCTTAAGACTTATATTTTAACGGTGATTTATATCCCGGATAACGCTGCTCAGCAGGTTATTTCCTTAAGCGAACTCACTGCAGGCTGGGATGCCATGGACATCCATGAGCAAACCACCACCAAGGGCGACAGGTTTCTGCGCACCAATCAAAAATTGGTATTATCAGTGCCCAGCGTATTGATGCCGGAGGAAAATATTTTTGTGATCAATCCTCGTCACGACGATATGGAGAAAGTAAAGATCATTCACAAACGAAGGGTACATTTCGACAGGAGAATTGTATAAAACTACCGTTAACCGATCTTATCAGTATTCAAATTTTCTTAAAGCCGGAGCCTTCAACCAGGTAGTAATCACCACGCCAATTGTCATACATCCGCCAAAAATCACTGAGGGTACCACACCAAAAATCCGCGAAGCTACGCCACTTTCAAACTGTCCCAGTTCATTGCTGGAGTTGACAAACATGGAACTGACGCTACTAACCCTTCCGCGCATGTGGTCGGGTGTTTTTAGCTGTATCACGGTGCCACGCACAACCACGCTAATCCCATCCAGCATTCCCGCAAGCATTAACGCTAAAAACGAAAGCACAAACCACTTCGACAAAGCAAAAATGACAATGCATATTCCAAAGCCGGCGACTGCCAGCATCAGCTTTTTGCCTTGCTGTTTTTTCATAGGTGTAATAGTAAGCAGAACCACCACGCAGATAGCACCTATATCAATGGCCGCATTAAGCCAACCGAATCCCATGGGCCCCACTTTCAATATATCCCTCGCAAACACTGGAATCATCGCCGCGACACCTCCGAAAAGAACGGCAAACATATCCAGCGCCAATGCGCCTAATAGTTCCTTGGTCTTATACACAAACCGTAAGCCTTCTTTCATACTTTCCCAGGTACGGGTTTCGCCACTTTTAACATGTATCGGCTTTGGCTTTAGTCTTGTCAGCACAATAAAAGCAGTCGTCATTAAGCAGCAAATAATGATTTGTGTTCCCATAACACCCACCAGCGCGATCATGAATCCACCCATGGCATGCCCTGTTACCGAAGCAGTAAGCCAACTGCCCTGGCTCCAGGTGGTGGCGTTTTGCAGGTATTGCCTTGGAACGATGGTAGCGATCATAGCGCTGAAGAGTGGACCTGCAAATGAGCGAAAAATACCGGTGCAGAAAATCACGGCATAAATAAGGTAACTGATATAGATATTTTTCACGTGCGCGTCTACAAATGGCGTAGTAAGAAATAACAAAGCCAGCGCTGCGCAGATATAGGCAAAGACACTTTTGAGTAGCAGTTTTCTTTTTTCACTAATATCGATCACATGTCCCGAGTAAAGCGCCATCGACAGTGCGGGAACTACCTCCGAGAGCCCTACAAGCCCTATGGCGAATGGGTCGTTGGTCAATTCATATACCCACCATCCCACCAGCGTGCTCATCATGCGCAATGACATGATAAAACAAAACCTGCCCAATACAAGATTTTTATACTCCGGGACTTTTACTGCGGCAAAAGGATCATCAGTGATTTGGGGAGGATGGCTCATGATATTGGCAAAAATGGGTACTTAAAAACCGGGCGGGAAAAAATTCTTAAAGTGCTCATCATTGTTAAGGTAAGGAGATATAATGTTGCCCATCACTATACTCGTTCTCCAAAGCGTCGGTGATGGTTTGCAGGTGTTTTTTGTTGCCCAGGAAATCTGCATTGCTCACGTCAACAAACAGGGTTTTTATGTTATGATCCCGTATATAACTAGTATATGTTTCCTGTATATTATAAAGGTAGTCATCCGGAATATTTTGTTCATAGGAGCGGTTGCGTTTGCGAATATTGGCCTGCAGCTTACTGACCGGGGCGTGCAGGTAGATTAGCAGATCAGGTTGAATCAATTGCTGGTGAATGATATCAAATAATCGCTGGTAGAGCCGGAACTCATCATCTGGTAATGTGACTTTGGCAAACAAAAGACATTTAGTGAACAGGTAGTCCGAAATGGTCAGCTGGCGGAACATATCTTTTTGTTGTAACAGCTCCTTAAGCTGCTTGAATCGTTCGGCCATGAAAAATAATTCGAGCGGGAATGCATACTGGGACGGGTTTTCATAGAACTTGGGAAGAAAAGGATTGTCAGCGAATTCTTCGAGTATCAGCCTTGCGTTATAGTGTTTGGATAACAGGTGGGCTAATGTCGTTTTACCCGCCCCGATATTTCCTTCAATAGTGATAAAATGATAGTTCATTGCTGCGATTCATATACCGGTGAACCGCAAAGTAAATAAAATGAAGGGGTGGCGATGACGAGCCTCAATATATTGTGGATAAGTCCGGAATCTCAACCCCTGTACATGGATACTTCCAGCGGATCGGTACATGCTGCCAGCAGATCTGAGATGGTTTTTTTGAATACCGGGTGTTCCAGTTCGGGGGCTATTTCCGCCAGAGGTGTCAATACAAAACGCCTGTCCTGCATGCGCGGATGCGGAACCTGCAAGGATGGCTCTTTAATGATGGCGTTATCAAAAAGGAGAATATCAATATCTATGGTACGCGGACCATTTTTTTCCTTTCGGAACCGTCCCAGCTTTTTTTCAATCGATAGTATTTTTTTTAAAAGCTGTTGAGGTTTGAGATCAGTTTGAATTTGAAGGACCTGGTTTAAGAACGAGGGTTGGTCGGTTTTGCCCCAGGCTTCGGTTTCGTAGATTGATGAGGCCTGTTTAATGTTACCACAAAGATTGTCGATAAGCTCACTTGCGCTCGTCAGATTTTTCAACCGATCACCCAAATTACCGCCAGTCAACAACCAGGCTGTATGCGGAAAAGCTGTCTTCGCCATGGCACCAAATATCTTTATTTTTGATATTCAACAATGTATTGACATATGTGGAATTTTTTCAAGATAGTTTTAGCTTGTTTACTGGCATTGGTGGTGTTTAGCCTGTTGGCCGTGTTTTTCCTGGTTTCCATGGCAGGTGGACTGGCGGCAAAAGATAAGCCACGCATTGCATCCAACTCTGTAATTGTATTGGATCTCGCACAGCATTTTCGCGAACAGGTCACACAAAACCCGCTGGCGATATTTAGCAGCAACCAGTCAGATGTCCCCGGTTTATATGATGT
>JAEZRB010000257.1 GCA_023412975.1 Bacteroidota bacterium
GGCATACTGAGGGTAATAGAGTATCGTGGCAGTACGGCACTCCTACATCACCACAAATAAACAAAGCCGCCAGTGGAACGCAGGCCTGGAAGACCAGCCTTGCTGGACATCACAACAGTCTGGAAAAATCTTACCTGGTTTCTCCATGCTTTGATATCGCGGGGTTAGCCAATCCCATGCTCAGTTTTAGCGTGGCATTGGATATCGAAGACTGTGTGACTTCTTTATGTGATGCAGCTTACGTGGAGTATTCCGCCGATGGCAAAACATGGACACGACTTGGAACAGATGGTGAGGGTACCAATTGGTACAATCGGAATTTTTCGGGCAATGCAGTCTGGAGCGTGGAGAACTACACCCGCTGGCATGTGGCAAGCATACCATTGCCTTCAGGACTGGACAGGCTTAGGTTAAGGTTTGTGATGGAATCAGATCCCTTTGTTACACGTGAGGGTATCGCTATCGATGATATCCATATTTACGACAGTATCTATAGCATCTATGATGGTCCGCCATTTACCAGCGATGTAGTGAACCAGGCAAATCTTACGGGGAATAGCTGGGTCGATTTTGTTTCGGATGGAAAGATCATCGCCTCAGTGCAACCAAGTGGTCAGAACATGGGTAATACTGATGCACAGGCTTTCATTCATACCGGCGCCATGCGAATCAATTCGGGCCAGTATTATCATAACCGTAATATCACCATCAAACCAGCCAACACCAGTCTTGCCGATTCTGCAATCGTAAGATTCTATTTCCTGGATACAGAATCAGAAGCCCTGATCAATGCGACAGGCTGCGGCACATGCAGCAAACCGGCGTCCGCTTATGAGTTGGGTGTAACAAAATACAGTCATACCAACGACGCCCAGGAAAACGGGACACTGGCTGATAATACAGGTGGCGTTTATTCATTTATTTTACCAGCCAACGTAAGAAAAGTTCCATTCGATAAGGGTTATTATGCTGAGTTTAAGGTGAAGGATTTTTCTGAGTTTTGGTTAAATAATGGCGGCCCAACCCTGGATCAGCCACTGCCTGTCGAACTGTTGAGTTTTGTGGTCAGGAAAAATGACCAGGGCGAAGCGCTGCTTAATTGGGCGACTGCATCGGAAATGAATACAGGCAGGTTTGAAATTGAGCTGGCACGTGGTAATGATGCCTTCAATCAAAATAATTTTGTGAAGATAGGTTCCGTTAATAGCGGTGGTAATGCTTCGACCGAACAGCATTATAGCTTTATAGATGCTGAAGCCCACAAGCAGGGCGTACGCTATTATCGTCTGAAAATCGTTGACCTGGATGGCCAGTTTACTTATTCGCCGGTTCGTTCTGTTGTTTTTGATGATGAGATCAGGTGGCAGGTATATCCCAATCCATCCGGCGGAGTGTTCAATTTTGTATTCCAGGCCAACCAGGGAGAAGCGGTGCAGTTAAAAGTGTATGATATCAATGGCCGGCTGGTTAGACATACGCAGTCAGCTGCCAGTGCTTTTGTTCAAAAACTGGTGATTGACCTGGAAGGACCACAATTTGCGTCAGGTTTATACCTGCTGGAGGTTACAGTAAATGAAAAAAGACAATTATTCAGACTTTTGAAGCAGTAAAGGCTAACGGAGGCGGGAAATGGTAAGAAAAGCGTTTTACCGTGTTGAACGGTGCAGCATTTTTATTATTTATTCTCTCCTTTATAAGTAGCTGTCTGTTATTGAAATGTGTAATGAGCAAAGAAAACTGACAATATAATATCAAAACTAAAAGTTGGGTATGATTAAAAATGCGTTGACACGCCCGGGTGTTCAGGGTAGAAACTCCAGGTTTGCGTACCTATTGATGAACTGCCTTATTCTTTTTATTATCTCATCAACTACACTACACGCTCAAACCAGCACTATCCGTGGAAAGGTCGTCGACAGCCTTGGCGTACCCTTGTCGGGTGTTTCTGTTGCACTGAAAAACTCCGCTACAGGTACTACCACCAACCAGGTGGGAGAGTTTTCACTAAGTGGCGTACCCTCAGCGGCAACCCTGGTCTTTAGCAATATCGGCCTGCAAACGGAGGAGTTGACGCTTAGTGCCGGACAAACTTTCATCAACCTTACCATGCGGGTAGATGTGACCAGTTTACAGGACGTGGTAGTAACAGGTTTCCAGCGTATAGATAAAAAGAAATTTACCGGCGCCGCGGTCACACTCAGGGCAGAGGATGTGAAGATCGACGGGGTGGCAGATGTAAGCCGGATGCTGGAAGGCCGTGCTGCCGGTGTATCTGTACAAAACGTATCCAGCACCTTTGGGAGCGCGCCTAAAGTCCGTATACGTGGCGCTACCTCAATCAATGGCGATAATAAACCCCTGTGGGTAGTAGATGGCGTAGTACTTGAAGACATCATCAATATATCAAACGACCAGTTGTCGAGCGGTGACCCAACAACTTTATTGGGTTCATCCGTTGCCGGTATCAATTCCAACGATATCGAATCTTTCGATATCCTTAAAGACGCGGCAGCCACTGCCTTATATGGAGCAAGAGCGATGAATGGCGTGGTGGTGATCACTACCAAGAAGGGACGTTCAGGACGACTGGCGATTTCTTATACCGGGAATTTCAGCACGCAATTGAAACCGCGTTATCCCGAATACAACATCATGAACTCAGCGCATCAAATGTCTGTGTTGGGTGAATTGGAAAGAAAGGGTATCCTGAATTCAGACATTTTAAGCGGACCCGACTATGGAGTGTATGGGAAAATGTTTGACCTGATCAATACACCCGATGCCAACGGCAATTTTGCCCTGGCGAATACACCGGAAGCCAAAGCGGCGTTCCTAAAGAAATATGCACTGGCCAATACTGACTGGTTTGATATCTTATTCCGTAATTCGCTGGTGCAGGAACACTCTCTTAGTATTTCCACCGGTACCGAGAAATCACAAACCTTTTTTTCCACGAGCTTTTACAGCGATAACGGATGGACGATTGCCGATAATGTAAAACGTTATACACTCAATTTCAGAAACACCTACAATTTTTCCGATAAACTAACAGGAGGTTTCCTGACTGTGGGCTCGGTTCGCCAGCAAAAAGCGCCCGGCGCACTGGGTCGTGTAAGCAATCCCGTATCAGGACAGTTTGACCGCGACTTCGATATCAATCCTTTCAGCTATGCGTTAAACACCAGCCGCACTTTAACGGCTTACGACGAGAACAACAACCTGGAATATTTCCGGAGAAACTTTGCTCCCTTTAATATCATTGATGAACTCGACAACAATACCCTGGATATTGATGTGATGGATTTGAAACTGCAGGGTGAACTGGGATATCGATTTAATAAGAACCTGCGCTATGAGTTTATTGGTGCTGTGCGTTATGTAAAATCCACCCGGGAACATCAGATCACTGAAAACGCAAATATGGCCAATGCTTATCGTGCCAACGATAATGCGACAATTGCTTCGAACAACAAGTTTCTCTACACTGATCCCGACAATCCTGCGGCGCCACCAGTGGTGGTGTTGCCCTATGGTGGTTTTTATAACCGGACCGAAGACAAATTACTTTCTTTTGATATCAGGAACAGCCTGAACTATGTCAATACTTTCGCCGACCGTCATACCGTCAATATTCTTTTGGGTCAGCAGGTGAAATCTGCGGACAGGCAAAACTTTTCCAATACCGGTTATGGTTATCAGTATGAGAATGGGGGAGTTCCATTTGTGGATTATCGCATACTCAAGCAAACCATCGAATCCAACTTCGTGTATTATGGCATGGGCAAAGAATTTGATCGCTTTGCCGCTTTCTATCTCAACGGTCAGTACACGTTTGACAAAAAATATAATTTCTATGGCACCGTGCGTTATGATGGATCCAACCGCCTGGGGTCTTCACCCGATGCAAGATGGCTTCCGACATGGAGCTTTGGTGGTGCCTGGAATATGGAAGAGGAGAATTTCCTGTATGACGTGAACTGGATCGACTACCTAAAGCTAAGGGCGAGCTACGGTCTTACCGCAAGCCTCGGTCCCGCTACTAATTCAGGTGTGGTATTGAGAAGTCTGACCACCAACCGCACATTCCCAACAGAAAGGGAATCTGTGATCCAGATAGCCAACCTTGAAAACTCTGATCTTACCTGGGAAAAGAATTACCAGACTAATCTTGGCGTGGATGCCGGTCTTTTCAAAGGAAGGCTGAACCTGAGTATCGATGTCTACCAGCGTAAAAGCTTTGACCTGATCAGTCTGATCAAGACAGGAGGTATTGGCGGTGAAGCGATAAAAGCAGCCAACTATGCCGACATGGAAGCACAGGGCGCAGAAGCCGTTATCGGTGGAACAATAATCCGCAAAACTGATTGGTCATGGAGAAGTAATATGACCTTTGGTTACAATACTACCAAGATCACCAATGCGCGGAACCAGCCGATCATATTTGACCTGGTAAAAGCAGAAGGTGGCAATACAGTAGGTTACCCGGTCAACAGTTTGTTTTCGATAAAGTATAGTGGTTTGAGTCATGAAACTGGCATCCCCACTTTTATCAATGAAAAAGGAGAGGTGAGCCCGGATGTATACCTGCAGGATGAAGGCATTTCTAACCTGGTATTTGAAGGACCGGTTGATCCGAAGTTTACAGGTGGATTTTCCAACACGTTTAACTACAAGTCGTTTTCATTAAATATTTTCCTCACCTACCAGGCGGGCAACAAGATCAGGTTATATCCAGCATTCAAAACCGCATATTCCGATTTCGATGCCATGCCTAAGGAGTTTCTGGACCGCTGGGAGATGCCGGGCGATGAACTAATAACGAATGTGCCATCCATTTTAGATGCATATCAACGTTACCTCGTAGCAGGAACAGGTGCTTCTCCATACAATAACTACAATTATTCCACCGAGCGCGTCGCCGATGGTGGTTTTGTAAGGTTAAAGACTGTGTCGCTTACTTATAATTTCGACCGGAGGCTGCTGGATAAAATCGGTTTGAATTCGCTGTCCTTAACAGCAGTATCAACTAACCCCTGGCTGATTTATTCCGATCCGAAATTAAAAGGTCAGGACCCGGAATTTTTCAATACGGGCGGTGTGGCTCAGCCCATCCAGAAACAATTTACTTTATCAATAAAAGCCGGATTATAAATTGTACAATATGAAACAATCTCTTTTATATATAGGATGCTGCCTGTTGATCGCGATAACACCGGGATGTAAAAAATACCTGGAGAAAGAACCCGACAACCGCGCCAGTATCAATACGCCGGAAAAAGTATCGCAGCTTTTGGGTACAGCGTATCCGCAGGGCAATTACCAGGCTTTTGCAGAAACGATGTCGGATAATGTCGCTGACCTGGGTGTGGGCGGAAGCGACAATGTAATCCACGATCCATTTTATTTTGAAGACAGCAGGGAAAACCAGCAGGATTCACCCGAGTTTTATTGGTATGCATGTTATGCGGCAATCGCATCGGCAAACCAGGCATTGGAGGCAATCAGCAAGGCCGAGAATCCCAGTGACTATATTCCTCAACGTGGAGAGGCCCTGGTGGCCCGGGCTTATGCGCATTTTATGCTGGTGAACTTCTTCTCCAAATTTTATGACGCTACCACTGCGTCGTCTACACCGGGCATTCCATATGTAACGGAACCTGAAAATGTTTTTATCAGGCAGTACGACAGGAAGACTGTACAATACACGTATGACATGATAGAGAAGGATTTGCTGGAAGGTATTCCTTTGATAGAAGACCGAGTGTACAAAGTGCCTAAATATCATTTTAATAAGGCTGCCGCCTATGCTTTTGCCACCCGTTTTTACCTTTACAAAAGAGACTACGAAAAAGTAATACAGTACGCCAACCTCGCCGTGCCCGGCAATAATTTCGCGGCAAACCTGCGTCAGTGGAATACGACATACCGCGATATTACCGATGTATTCGAGTTGTTTAAGATCTATGCCAAGTCAACCGAAAGTGCGAACCTGCTTCTGGTCGAAACACCTTCGGTTTGGTCGCGTTACTATTATACAAACCGTTACGGTGTAGATGCCAACAAGATCAGCCAGATCATTCCGAGACCTGATCCGTTGACAGGAGGCAATTTCGCGTTTTCACTTTATTCGCTTGGGGAAAACCAATTGATACCAAAGATCGATGAATACTTTGTCAGGGCTTCTGTCAACGCCGATATTGGATTTCCTTATGTAATGGTGCCTTTGTTTACGGTTGAAGAGGTTCTTTTTAATCGTGCCGAGGCATACACTTATACCAATAATTTCGCTGCCGCAATCGCCGATTTAAATACTTATGCCAGTAAAAGGATCATCAACTATACACCCGCGACACATACAATTACCGAAGGCAGGATCAACGCCACTTTTGGTACTGCCAATATCAGGGATGGACTGATTCAGGCGATACTGTTCTATAAGCGTGCCGAGTTTATTCATGAAGGGATGCGTTGGTTTGATATCCTGCGGTATAAGATGCCCGTGGTGCATGCCACATCGCCGGATCTCGCCGGAAATGTGACCGAACTGGCCCGTCTTGAACCCGATGACCCGAGAAAAGTATTACAGATACCAGCTTCTACGTCGCTTGCGGGGCTGGAACCAAACCCAAGATAAAACTTACTAAACAGTAAAGACTGATATGAAACCATTAAGAATAATTATTACTGCCGTATCCCTGGCCATGGTCGTAGTTTCCTGTGAAAGGGAAGAG